>JANLYC010000273.1:0-1931 GCA_031365435.1 Nocardioidaceae bacterium | reverse complement strand
GACGGCCCGAGCAACGTGAAGAACTCTCCCGGCTTGATCTCCACGTCGATCCCGTCGACCGCCGTGACACCGTCGAACTCCTTACGGAGCCCGATGATCGAGATCGATCCACCGGTGTGGGCTGTTGCGGGTGCTCCTCGGGCCATTGGCGAAGTCTAGACAGCAGGTGACGCGTTCGATAGAGGTGACTGACTATTCAGTTAGCCTGACCGCCGCCCGCTCACGAGCGAGCAGACTTACCAGCCCGCTGGCGACGTGTGGATGCCTTCGCCCCTCGACTTGGTGGCAGGTCGAGTGCCTGCTCGGCGAACGTCATCGCGATGTTGAAGGCGCGTTCGCTGTCGACGATCGGATCCTTGAGGGCCACCTGGATCGACAGCCCGTCGAGAAGCACGGCCCAGGTGACGGCGAAGTCCTCGGCGTCGATCTTCTTGATCTCGCCGGCCCTGATCCCGTCAGCCACGACGCCCTCGATCGTCGACCTCCAGCGCCGCTCGAGCTCGAGCCGGTCTTTGGCCACCAGCGGGTGGCGGAACGCCTGCGACCAGAGGTCGAACCACAGTCCCCAGGCCCCCGGGACCTGGTCCTCCCCGTCCGGGATGCAGGTCAACCGGACCAGGCTCTCCAGCCGGTCGCGAAGCGCGCTGGTGCTGGCGAGCATCTCGGCGCAGACGACGTAGAACCTGTCCTCTGAGTAGCGAAGAGCCTCCGTCAGCAGGTCATCCTTGGTACCGAAGTAGTAGATGACCAGTGCCGGCGAGGCGCCGACCCGTCGTGCCACATCGGCGATACGGGTCTCGGAGAAGCCACGCTCGGCGATGATCTCGGCAGCGGCCAGCAACATCTGTTCCCGGCGGCGGTCGACGATCTCGCCTCCCGACCCGTTGTCGTCGCTCTTGACTGGCATGGGACCTCTCACGTCGACCAACCTTGTCGAAAACGCTATCACCTACTTAGACTGAACAGTCAGTCAGCATCGTGTCTTCTGCCGAGAGGTGCCGCCCGATGACGATCCCTCGCACATCGTCGAGGCAGCCGGGCAGGCACCAGTGACGACTGACCGCACCGTTCGCCTCCGCCAGTTGCTGGAGCCTCGCTCCATCGCCGTCGTGGGCGCCAGTGAGCGGCCCGATTCCTTCGGCAACCGGATGACCACCGAGGTCTTGCGCAGTCCGTCGACGCCGAAGGTCTCGCTGGTGCATCCGAACTACACGTCCGTCCACGGACGCCCCTGCGTTCCCTCGCTGCTCGACCTCGACGAGCCGGTCGACCTCGTCATCCTCGGTGTACCCGACGGCGTCCTGCCCGAGCAGCTGCGGCAGGCGGCGCGCCGGGGAGACGGTGCCGCCCTCATCTTCGGTAGCGCCCACGGCCTCGGGGCCGACCTCTCGTCGATTGCAGGCGAGGCAGGGATGGCTCTGTGCGGCGGCAGCGGGATGGGCTACGTCAACGTCGTTCGCGGCATACGCGCGATCGGCTACGCCGAGCGGTTCCCGCTCACGCCCGGTGGCGTCGCGTTCGTCACCCACTCGGGGTCGATCTTCTCGGCGTTGCTGCGGACGCATCGCAAGCTTGACCTGTCTGTCGCCGTCTCGTCCGGGCAGGAGCTCGTGACCACGATGGCGGACTACCTCGACTACGCGCTCGGTCTCGACGAAACGCGAGTCGTCGGACTCTTCGCCGAAACCATGCGGGATCCCCAGCGCTTCCAGGCCGGACTCGCGAGAGCCGCCGAGCTCGATGTGCCCGTGGTGGCGCTCACGGCGGGCGGCTCACCCACCGGGCGGTCCCTCGTCGCGGCTCACTCGGGCGCCATCGCCGGAGACGACGCCGCGTGGGAGGCGCTGTTCTCGGCATACGGTGTCCATCGGGTCGACAGCCTCGACGAGCTCGTCGACACGCTCGAGCTGTTCGCCGTCGGCCGCCGTGTC
>JANLYC010000263.1:0-7714 GCA_031365435.1 Nocardioidaceae bacterium | reverse complement strand
TGCCGGCGCCAGACGGACCGACGAGGGCCACCATCTGCCCGGGTCGGATGGCGAAGCTCACGTCGTGCTGGACCTCGGTGCTCTCCCGACCGTCCTGGATGGCCGCGATCTCGAGGCTTGCCAGCGACACCTCGTCCGAGGTCGGGTAGGAGAAGTCCACGTCCCTGAACTCCACCGAAGGGGGCGCATCCTCGATGGAGACGGCGTCGTCGACCTCCTTGATCATGGGCTCGAGATCGAGCACCTCGAAGACCCGCTCGAACGACACGAGTGCGGTCATGATGTCGATGCGGACGTTCGACAGGGCGGTCAGCGGGCCGTACAGCCGACCCATCAGGGTGGCCAGGGCCACCAGGTCACCCACGGTCACCGCGTTACGGATGGCCAGGTGCCCGCCCACGCCGTACACGAGCGCGGTCGCCAGCGCCGCCACGAGCGTCAGGGCGCTGTAGAAGATCCGGCCCACCATCGCGATCTGGACCCCGAGGTCACGAACCCGCGCGGACTTGTCGGAGAACTCGCGCTGCTCGTCAGCGAGGCGGCCGAACAGCTTGACCAGCAAGGCGCCGCCGACGTTGAACCGTTCGGTCATCGTCGCGGACAGCAAGGCGTTCGTCTGCATCTGCTCACGCGTCAGGCCGGCGAGCTTGCGGCCGGCCCACTTGGCCGGGAAGAGGAAGACGGGCAGCATCGCGAGCGCGATCAGGGTGATCTGCCAGGACAGCAGGAACATGAAGCCCGCGACCATCAACACGCTGATGAGGTTGCTGACCACGCCCGACAGGGTGGAGGTGAACGCTCGCTGGGCGCCGATCACGTCGTTGTTGAGCCGCGAGACGAGCGAACCGGTGTGGGTACGCGAGAAGAACGCCAACGGCATCCGCTGGACGTGTCCGAACACCTTGGTGCGCAGGTCGTAGATGAGCCCCTCACCGATCCGGGAGGAGTACCACCGCTGCGCGAGCGTCAACGCGGCCTCTCCGACGGCGAGCAGAGCGACGATCAGCGCCAGGACCGTGACCAGCCGCGCATTCCCTTTGAGGATGCCGTCGTCGACGATCTTCTTGAACAAGAGCGGGGACGCGACGACGAGCAACGCGTCGACGATGACGAGGCCCAGGAAGACGTAGACCTGCCGCGTGTAGGGGCGCGCGAAAGCCAGGATCCGGCGGGTGGTGCCGGGGGTCAGTCCCTCACGGCCTTTGGTCGGGTCCTCGCGTGCGAACTGATGCATCATCCGCATCGGGTTGGGGCTGGCGCTCATCGTGTCTCCGTGAACACCCGGTCAAGCCGGATTGTTCCCGACACCGAGGTGTCCGGCCTCCGCGAGAGCACGCAACCGGCGTACCTGGCTGGACCGCTCGGCGGTGAGCTGATCGTGGTAGCTGCGCCCGGAGGCCGTTCGCAGCAGCGCCTTCGTGGCCGTCACTGCTCCATGTGGTGCAGCCGTCAACGCCGCCGCCAGGTCGGCCACGGTGGCATCGAGGTCCCCAGCTGGTACGACGATGGTCGCCAGGCCCAGCTCAGCTGCCTCTTCGGCACCGACCCACCGGCCCGTCACACAGATCTCGAGTGCTCGCGGGTAGCCCACGATCTCGACCAGCGGCTGCGTGCCGCCGAGGTCCGGCACCAGCCCGAGCGTGGTCTCCCGCATCGAGAAGCGTGCGTCGCTCGCACAGACACGCAGGTCGCAGGCCAGCGCGAGCTGGAACCCGGCGCCGACCGCGTGCCCCTGCACGGCCGCGATGCTCAGGATGTCCGGGCGCTGCCAGACGCTGAACGCCTCCTGGAAGGTGGAGATCTGCTCGGCCAGCGCGAGGTCGTCGAGCTCGACCAGCTCGGCGAAGGAGGTGTCTCCGGGGACGCCCTCCGGTGTGAACATCCGCGTGTCCAGGCCGGCGCTGAACGACGGCCCGTCCGCCCGGATCACCGCCACCCGCGTGTCCGCACCGAGGCTCGCGCCCACCTCGGCGAGGGCCTCCCACAGCTGCGGCGTCTGAGCATTGCGGCGCTCGGGACGGCAGAGCGAGATCCTCGCCACCGGGCCGTCGAGCTCGAGGCGCAGGCCGACATCGGCGTCCTCGTCCTCGGCGTCGCTCATGTCAGCAGCCTAGAGGCCGCCACCGACCGCCTCGGCCGCCGGGCGGTGCGGCAGCAACGACCGGCTCAGGCCAGCGCCACCAGGTCGGCGTACTCGTCGTTCCAGAGGTCTTCGACGCCGTCGGGCAGGATGAGGACCCGGTCGGGGTGCAGCGCCCGCACGGCGCCCTCGTCGTGGGTGACGAGGACGATGGCGCCCTCGTAGGTGCGGATGGCAGCCAGTACCTCCTCGCGGCTGGCCGGGTCGAGGTTGTTCGTGGGCTCGTCCAGCAGCAGCACGTTGGCGGTCGAGACGACGAGAGTGGCGAGAGCCAGCCTGGTCTTCTCGCCACCCGACAGCACGCTCGCCGGCTTCTGTGCGTCGTCGCCTGAGAACAAGAAGGAGCCGAGCACGCTCCGGGCCTGCGTCTCGTTCAGTTCGGGGGCCGCGGTCTGCAGGTTCTCGAAGACGGTCCGGCTGAGGTCGAGAGTCTCGTGCTCCTGCGCGTAATAGCCGAGCTTGAGGCCGTGGCCGGGCAGCACAGAACCGGTGTCGGACGCGTCCAGGCCGCCCAGGATGCGTAGCAGCGTCGTCTTGCCGGCTCCGTTGAGACCCAGCACGACGACCCGGCTGCCTTTGTCGATCGCCAGGTCGACGTCGGTGAAGACCTCCAATGACCCATAGGACTTCGACAGCTCCTCCGCCATGAGTGGCGTCTTGCCGCACGGGGCCGGCTTCGGGAACGCGATCCTGGCCACCTTGTCCTGCCGCCTGTCGGCCTCCAGCCCACCGAGCAACCGTTCGGCACGCTTGGCCATGTTCTGCGCGGCCACTGCCTTCGTCGCCTTGGCGCGCATCTTGTCAGCCTGCGCGAGCAACGCACCCGCTTTCTTCTCGGCGTTGGCACGCTCACGGCGTCGGCGCCGCTCGTCGGTCTCACGCTGTTGCAGATAGGCCTTCCAGCCCACGTTGTAGACATCGATCTCGGCACGGTTGGCGTCGAGGTGGAACACCCGCGTCACCGTCTCATCAAGCAGAGCGACGTCGTGGCTGATGACCACGAGACCGCCCTTGTGCGACTTGAGGTAGTCACGGAGCCACCCGATGGAGTCGGCGTCGAGGTGGTTCGTCGGTTCGTCGAGCAGCAAGGTCTCGGCGCCGGAGAAGAGAATGCGGGCCAGCTCGACGCGTCGTCGCTGCCCGCCCGACAGGGTCTGCAACGGCTGTCCGAGGACCCGGTCGGGCAGCCCCAGGCTCGAGGCGATCTGAGCGGCTTCGGCTTCCGCTGAGAAGCCCCCGGCAGCATGCAGCTCGGCATCCGCCTGTGTGTAACGCTTCATGGCGCGCTCCCGTACGGCGTCGTCGTCGCTGCCCATCTCGAGCTCGGTCTCGCGCAGCCGGCGTACGACGTCGTCGAGCCCGCGCGCCGACAGGATGCGATCACGCGCCAGCACCGACAGGTCACCGGTGCGGGGGTCCTGGGGCAGGTAGCCGACCTGTCCGGTCCGCACGACGTCTCCCCCCGCAGGCTGCGCCTCACCGGCCAGGATCTTGGTCATCGTCGTCTTTCCGGCACCGTTACGACCGACGAGGCCGACCCGGTCGCCCGGTCCGATGCGGAAGCTGGCGTCGTCGATGAGAATCCGCGCGCCCGCACGGACATGGAGGTGGTGGGTGGTGATCATGGCGAGGCGGAACGACTTTCACGGGTCTATTGCAGGTGGGTGGACGGCGGTCGAGCGGGCAGCGAAGCGTCCAGGGCCGACGGTGGGGGGAGTCGGTGGTGCCCGGCATCGCAGATCACGGCATCATGTCAGTCAGGCTACCGTCCGGAGGACCCATCGATGAAAATCAACCCCAAGGCCAGGATCGACCGCAGCCAGGTGCGACTGCGGCGCGGCGGGGGCTCGTCCGGCTTCCCGATGGGGGGTGGTCGCGGCGGCGGGTTGCCCATTCCAGCCGGCGGCGGCATCGGGGGCATCATCCTCGTCATCGTCATCCTGGTCGTGCTGTCGCAGTGCAGCGGCCTCAACGTGCTCGGCTCCGGCGGCGACAGCTCAGGCACCACGTCCGACGAGCTCACCAACTGCACCACCGGAGCGGACGCCGCCAAGAGCGAGGACTGCAAGCTCGCCGTGTTCGTCAACTCGGTGCAGTCGTTCTGGGCGAAGGCCCTGCCGGCCCAGACCGGAACGACGTACCGGAACGCCCAGCTGCAGATCTTCAGCGGGAGCACGTCGAGCGGCTGTGGCCAGGCGTCGGCCGCGATGGGGCCGTTCTACTGTCCCACCGACCAGAACGTCTATCTCGACGACACGTTCTTCGCCGACATGCTCCAAGGCGAGCTGGGCGCCAAGGGCGGTGACTTCGCCGAGGCCTACGTCGTTGCCCACGAGTACGGTCACCGCGTGCAGGACCTGCTCGGCACGATGGCCAAGGCTCAGAGCCGTCAGACGGGTCCGACCAGCCCGTCGGTCCGTCTCGAGCTGCAGGCCGACTGCTTTGCCGGCGTCTGGGCGCACAACGCCACCACGGCCACGGACGCAGACGGCAACGTGTTCATCACTGACCTCAGCAACGACGACATCCAACGCGCGATCGATGCGGCGACCGCGGTCGGCGACGACCGGATCCAGCAGCGCAGTCAGGGGTCTGTGAACGAGGAACAGTGGACGCACGGCTCGGCCGCGGAGCGGGTGCGCTGGTTCACCACCGGCTATCGCGATGGGCAGGTCGATGCCTGCGACACCTTCTCGGCGAGCTCGTTGTAGCGCGTCACCGGGGTTGCCGGTCGATGACCTCGATCTGCACCGAGCGGATCCGGTCGATGACCTCGTCCAGCACGCGGCGCCGCGGATCGGCCACGTCCGCGACCCACTGCTGAGGCACCACGGCCAAAGAGCGCAGACGCGGGTCGTCCAACACCGCCCGGATACCGGCTTTGTCTCCCCCCAGCACGAGCAGGTCAAGGCTCCGCGCGACCGGGTCCAGGATGCGCTGCGCGTGGCCGACGGCCGCGTCGTACGCCTCCTTTGCCTGGTTGTCCCGCCGCCGAGCGAAGCGCTGCTGTGACCAGCCGCCGGCTTTCGTTCGGCCCTGGACGTGCCGCTGCCCGACCTTGACGGTGGCCACCTCGTCGCCGCGCACGTCCGCCACGGCGAAGCCACCGCGCCGGACGAGGATGACACCGAGCCGCCACGGTCGCTGCAGATGGGCGACGACCGCCACGGTGTCCGGGTGGTCGGGAAACCCGAAGGGTACGGCGAAGGTCGCGGTCGAGCCGTCCGGGCTGGTGGCCACGACCCTCGGCCGCGCCACGAGCCACTCGGTGCCCGGATGGCGGCCGTCGTACCGCTCGATCCAGCCCGCCAGACGCGCGAACGGGACGTGGACCGCCCGCGGGACCACCGGAGGGAGCTCGTCCCCTGTTGTCTCGGGCGGCTGCTCCACCGGTCAGACGTTGAAGCCGAGAGCGCGCAACATCTCGCGGCCGTCGTCGGTGATCTTGTCAGGACCCCACGGCGGCATCCAGACCCAGTTGATGCGGAAGTCGTTGACGAGACCCTCGAGCGCAGTCTTGGTCTGGTCCTCGATGACATCGGTCAGCGGGCAGGCCGCTGACGTCAGCGTCATGTCGATGGTCGCGATCGTCGCCTCGTCGACCGCGACGTCGTAGATCAGGCCCAGGTCGACGACGTTGATGCCGAGCTCGGGGTCGACGACGTCCTTGAGGGCCTCGAGCACGTCGTCCTTGGAGACAGCCGACGCAGGCTGGTCGTTCAGGTCGATCTCGGGCAGGTCGGTGGTGTCGTTGGTCATGATCGTCCCTCTCGTCCTGCATCTGCGGTGTCTGCCCGGTCGGCTCTTTCCGTCCGGTCTGGTCGAGCACTGTCCGTCACGGCGACCGCTGCTGCGGTCGCGTCCTTCCATGCCATCCACCCGAGCAACGCGCATTTCACCCGAGCGGGGAACTGCGCAACGCCGGCGAACGCGATGCCGTCCTCGAGGACGTCCTCGTCCGGCTCGACCTTGCCCCGACCCTGCATCAGCTCCACGAACGTCTCGTGGATGCGCATCGCGTCGTCGACCTTGGCGCCGATGACCAGGTCGCTCAGCACCGAGGTCGACGCCTGCGAGATCGAGCAACCTTCGGCGTCGTACGACACGTCCTCGACGATGCCGTCGCTGACGCGCACCCGCAGGGTCACCTCGTCTCCGCACGTGGGGTTGACGTGGTGCACCTCGGCGTCGAACGGCTCCCGCAGTCCGGCGTGATGAGGAGCCTTGTAGTGGTCGAGGATGATCTCCTGGTAGAGACTCTGCATGTCCATGACGCCTCCTCAGACCTTGAAGAATCTCTTGGTGTGGTGCAACGCGTCGATGAGCGCGTCGATTTCCGCCGGAGTCGTGTAGAGGTAGAACGACGCCCGTGTGGACGACTGCACCCCGAACCGGGCGTGCGCCGGCCTGGCGCAGTGGTGTCCCGCGCGCACAGCCACGCCCAACGAGTCGAGCACCTGGCTCACGTCGTGGGGATGGACCCCGTCGAGCTCGAAGCTGATCGCGCCGCCACGGTCGACGGCCTCGGTCGGGCCGAGGATCGTGAGCCCGCCGACCTCCTTGAACCGTTCCAACGCGTACGCCGTGATGGCGTGCTCGTGCGCGGCGACCGCCTCCATGCCGATGGCCGACAGGTAGTCGAGGGCCGCACCCAGCCCGATGGCCTGCACGATCGGCGGGGTGCCCGCCTCGAACTTGCTGGGGATGCCGGCGTACGTCGACTTCGCCATCGTGACGGTCTCGATCATCTCGCCACCACCGAGGAACGGTGGCAGCGCTTCGAGCAGCTCCCGACGACCCCAGAGCACGCCGATGCCGGTAGGGCCGACGACCTTGTGACCCGTGAACGCCACGAAGTCGGCACCGGAGGCCACGACGTCGACCGGCAGCTGCGGCACGGCCTGCGAGGCGTCGAGGACCACGATGGCCCCCACCTCGTGGGCGCGCCTGGCGATCTCGGCGACCGGGTTGACCGTGCCCAGCATGTTGGACACCCACACCAGGCTCACGACCTTGGTGCGCTCGGTGATCAGGTCATCGATCGTGGACAGGTCGAGGCGGCCCTCGTCGGTGAGTCCGAACCAGCGCAGGGTTGCGCCCGTGCGCTCCGTGAGCAGCTGCCACGGCACGATGTTGGAGTGGTGCTCCATCTCGCTGATGAGCACCTCGTCGCCGGCGCCGAGCGCGTATTCACCCCGGGCCCAGGCCAGCGTGTTGGCGACCAGGTTGAGCGCCTCCGTGGAGTTCTTGGTGAAGATGACCTCGTCGCGAGACGGCGCCTTGATGAACGCCGCCACCTTGTCGCGGGCAGCCTCGAACGCCTCGGTCGACTCGGCGCCGAGCTGGTGCACGGCCCGGGCGACGTTCGCGTTGTGCAGCGCATAGTGCTCGGCCATCGCGTCGATCACCTGTCGCGGCTTCTGCGACGTGTTGGCGCTGTCGAGGTAGACGAGCGGCCGGTCTCCATCGAGCCGGCGGGACAGGATCGGGAAGTCTGCCCGGACCTTGTCCACGTCGAGCAGGCCGATGATGCCGTGGTCCAGCGTGGTCATCAGCGTCTCCCCTCTCGTGTCG
>JANLYC010000240.1:0-8866 GCA_031365435.1 Nocardioidaceae bacterium | reverse complement strand
CGTCGCCGGCGCGGGCGGGTGCCCCCCCCGCCCTTAAACCCCGGCGGCCCCCACGCCCCCCCCGGGTGCGGGGGCCCCCGCGATTGGGGGCATGGGGCCGGGGCGTTTGGGGGTGTCGACCGGCCCCTCCCCGCAATTCGCAGGGTGGGGGCCACCAGGGGAGTTCACACCGACGTAACACGCGGCTTCGAACTGTCACGCGGATGCAACATGACGCGTCGCCCGGTGAAACGTCGGCCCGTCAGGGTGGAGGCACTGCGACACCCGTCACCGCCAGCTCCTGAGGTGGTGCGTCCTTGCCCCCTGATCGACGGGAACACCCGGATGGACATCAACACTGGCGACACCGCCTGGATCCTCATGAGCTCGGCACTCGTGCTGCTCATGACTCCTGGCCTCGCGTTCTTCTACGGCGGTATGGTCCGCTCCAAGTCCGTCCTCAACATGCTGATGATGAGCATGCTGACGATCGGCATCGTCACCCCGCTATGGGTGCTCTTCGGTTTCTCGCTGACGTTCGGCAACGAGCACGCCAACGGCTTCATCGGAGACTTCAGCGCGGTCGGTTTGAGCGACATGCTCGACAAGATCGCGGTCAACGGAGGCGACTACCCGATC
The DNA here is from genome assembly GCA_031365435.1 of Nocardioidaceae bacterium. GTDB lineage: Bacteria > Actinomycetota > Actinomycetes > Propionibacteriales > Nocardioidaceae > JANLYC01. The sequence goes on along the minus strand of JANLYC010000240.1, from coordinate 8,248 downwards.
CCGATCCTCGTCTTCGCCGCCTTCCAGCTGATGTTCGCGGTGATCACGCCCGCGCTGATCTCCGGGGCAATCGCCGACCGGGCCAAGTTCAGCGCCTGGGCGGTGTTCGTGGCGGTCTGGGTCACCCTGGTGTACTTCCCGGTTGCGCACTGGGTCTTCGGCTTCGGTGACGCGAACGGCAACGGCGCCGGCTGGCTGGCCAAGTGGGGCGTGCTCGACTTCGCCGGTGGTACGGCGGTGCACGTCAACGCCGGCGCAGCGGGTCTCGCGCTGGCGATCGTGCTCGGGAAGCGGGTCGGCTGGCGGCGCGACCAGATGCGCCCGCACAGCCTCCCGCTCGTGATGCTGGGCGCAGGTCTGCTCTGGTTCGGGTGGTTCGGATTCAACGCCGGCTCCGCTCTGGGCGCCAACGGAGCGGCGGCGATGGCCTTCATGAACACGCAGGTCGCCACCGCGACTGCCATGCTCGGCTGGCTCGTTGTCGAGAAGATCCGTGACGGGCACCCGACCACGCTCGGAGCGGCGTCCGGTGCAGTCGCCGGCCTCGTCGCGATCACGCCCTCCTGCGCCAGCGTGACACCGGTGGGCTCGATCGCACTCGGGCTGGTTGCTGGAGCACTGTGCGCCTACGCCGTCGGACTGAAGTACAAGCTCGGCTTCGACGACTCACTCGACGTGGTGGGGGTCCACCTCGTCGGTGGTGCAGTCGGTTCCATCCTGATCGGCCTGCTCGCATCGCCGAGCAGCGTCTCCGGCGCCACAGGAGTCCTGTACGGCGGGGGAGCCGATGGGTTCAGCTTGCTCGGCAAGCAGACGGTGGCCGTTCTGGTCGTCGGGAGCTTCTCGTTCGTGATGGCCTTTGTCATCGGCAAGGTGATCGACCTGACGATGGGCTTCCGTATCGACGAGGACGACGAGGTCGTTGGGATCGACCAGGTCGCCCACGCCGAGACCGCCTACGACCTGCACCAGGCGTTCGGCGGCGCCCGCACGGGTGTCACCGCACCGGCACCGGCATCGGCACCGGCATCGGAGAAGGAGAAGGTGGACGCATGAAGCTCGTCACCGCGGTGATCAAGCCGCACAAGCTGGAGGACGTTCGCGCCGCCCTGGAGTCGTTCGGGGTGACGGGCATGACGGTCACGGAGGCGAGCGGCTACGGCCGGCAGAAAGGCCACACCGAGGTGGACCGCGGGGCTGAGTACGACATCTCGCTCATCCCCAAGGTCCGGCTCGAGGTGCTGGTCGAGGACGACGAGTCCGAGGACATCGTCGGGGTCATCATCAAGAGCGCGCAGACCGGCCGCATCGGGGACGGCAAGGTCTGGGTGTCAGGGGTCGAGACCGTCGTCAGGGTGCGGACTGGTGACCGGGACTCCGACGCGGTCTGAGCTCCGGCGGGCACGCGCGGCGTCGGCCGACGCGCGGCTGCGCGCGCTGTGGGACCAGGCCCATCGGGACCTGGATCTCCCCGCAGTGGGCGCAGCTCTCGTCGCCGTCGGCGGCTATGGGCGTTCGGAGCTCTCTCCTTGCAGCGACCTCGACCTGGTGCTGCTGGTTCGCGACGGGTACGCCGACCGTGCACTGGCAGCGTTGGCCGAGGCGCTCTGGTACCCGCTGTGGGACGACCACGTCCGCATCGACCACGCAGTACGGACCGAGAGCGAGCTCCGCACTGCCGCGGGCGACGACCTGCGCGTCGCGCTCGGCGCTCTCGACCTGCGTACGGTCGCCGGTGACAACGCGCTGAGCCTGGGTGCGCGGAGCACCCTGCTCACCGACTGGCGTCGTACGGCCAAGCGCCGCCTGCCCGAGCTCGTCGACGTGACCCGGGAGCGTTGGTCGCTCGCAGGAGATCTGTCGCACGTCGCCACCCCGGACCTCAAACAAGCCAGGGGAGGGCTTCGCGACGTCAGCGTGCTCCGCGCCATGCTGGCGAGCTGGTTGGTCGACGTGCCGACCGCCGAGCTCGACCGGTTGAGCCAGGAGCTGCTCGAGATCAGGGACGCGCTGCACGAGACGACCGGTCGGCATACGGACCGGCTGGTTGCCGACTTCGCCGAGGACGTAGCAGCCCGCCTCGGGCTGGCGGAGGCCGATGCACTGCGGTCGAGCCTCATGGTGACAGGACGTGCGATCGGCCATCTCACCGCGGTTGCGCTGCGCAACGTCGACTGGATGCTGCGACCGGCACGCGTGGGGCCTCGCCGACCTCTGCTCGACGTCCTGGCGTCTGGCGTCGCGGCGTACCGCGGCGAGGTCGTGCTGACCGAGGGGGCTGACCCGGCGCGAGATCCGTTGTTGGCGTTGCGTGCAGGCGAGGCGGCGGCGACGCGCGACCTGGTGCTCACCGACACCGCGGCGGCTCGGTTGGGGCGGGACTTGGCGCCGATGCCCGTGCCGTGGCCCGGCGAGGCCCGGGGGCTCTTCGGGCGCATGCTCGGGTCGGGTCCCGCCCTCGTCGACGTCTGGGAGAGCCTGGACCAGTACGGCGTCATCGACTCCCTGTTGCCGGAGTGGAAGCGTGTACGTCACCTCGCGCCTCAGTCACCGGTGCATCGCTTCACCGTGGACAGGCACCTGGTGCAGACGTGTGTCGAGGCGGCACCGCGGTTGTCCCAGCTCGACCGGCCAGACCTGCTCGCCGTGGCGGCTCTGGTGCACGACATCGGCAAGGGCGACGAAGGCGACCACAGCGAGATCGGTGAGCTGATCGCCTCCGACGTCGCCGGCCGGATGGGCTTCGGGCACGCCGACGTGGCGATCATCGCGCGACTTGTGCGCCACCACTTGCTGCTGGTGCAGGTGGCGGTCACGTCCGACCTCGACGACCCGCGCACGGCGGCAGCGGTCGCGGGCGCCGTCCACGACGTGTCGACCCTGGACCTGCTGGCCGTGCTGACCGAGGCCGATGCCCTGGCCACCGGCCCGCAGGCCTGGTCGCCGTGGCGCAAGCAGCTGGTCGACATGCTCGTGGAGCGCACGCGGCGTCAGCTGCACCTGCACCTCGTCTGACCCTCCGTCCGCGAGTGCTCACCCGGGACTCGGTTGCCTCCTGAGGACGCCCCGGTGCACGCTGGACGAGGCTCGCGCGGCATTCCGGCAACGCGCATGGGTCAGTGCCCGCATCGACTTCGAGGTTGCCGGACGCGACGCGCCGTTGGGTCCCGACGACCTGCTCCCAGGATGTGAGCGCCGCTCCCGTCGGCAGGTAGGCTGGCCCATCGACGTAGGACGTCTGATGGCGGCCCCGACGTGGTGGTCGTCTGGCCTTCGTCGACATCGCGACCGCCCACCACGAGGACGACTGATTCGTGTTCAACACCCTGCAAGACCGGCTCGCCGCCACCTTCAAGAACCTGCGTGGCAAGGGCAGGCTCACCGATGCCGACGTGGATGCGACGTGTCGCGAGATCCGGGTTGCACTGCTCGAGGCCGATGTGGCCCTGCCGGCGGTCCGCGCGTTCATCGACCGGGTACGCGACCGGGCCAAGGCTGCTGAGGTCAGTGCGGCGCTCAACCCGGCCCAGCAGGTCGTCAAGATCGTCAACGAGGAGCTCGTCACGATCCTGGGTGGGGAGACGCGGCGGCTACGATTCGCGAAAACGCCGCCGACGGTCATCATGCTCGCCGGTCTCCAGGGCTCCGGAAAGACCACGCTGGCGGGCAAGCTCGGCCTCTGGTTGAGGGAACAGGGCCACAGCCCGCTCCTCGTGGCTGCAGACCTGCAGCGGCCCAACGCCGTCACCCAGCTGCAGGTCGTCGGCCAACAGGCAGGCGTCCAGGTGTTCGCGCCGCAACCCGGCAACGGTGTGGGAGACCCGGTGCGGGTGGCCCGTGACGCGATCACCGAGGCGCGCCGCGCGCTGTACGACGTCGTGGTGGTCGACACCGCCGGCCGGCTCGGTATCGACGCCGAGCTGATGAAGCAGGCCGCCGACATCCGGGACGCGGTCCAGCCGGACGAGACACTGTTCGTCGTCGACGCGATGATCGGCCAGGACGCCGTCACGACTGCTCAGGCGTTCCTCGACGGCGTGGGCTTCAGCGGAGTGGTGCTGTCCAAGCTCGACGGCGACGCCCGCGGTGGCGCTGCGTTGTCGGTGGCGCAGGTGACCGGGCGACAGGTCATGTTCGCGTCCAACGGAGAGAAGCTCACCGACTTCGACGTCTTCCACCCGGACCGGATGGCATCGCGCATCCTCGGCATGGGCGACATGCTGACCCTGATCGAGCAGGCTGAGAAGGCCTTCGACGCCGACCAGGCGGCCACCGCCGCAGCCAAGCTGCAGGGCAAGGGGGGCGAGTTCACCCTCGATGACTTCCTGCAACAGATGCAGGCAGTCCGCAAGATGGGCTCGATGTCGAAGATCATGGGGATGATCCCCGGAATGGCCCAGTTCAAGGACCAACTCGCCAACTTCGACGACCGTGAGATCGACCGTATCCAGGCGCTGATCCTCTCGATGACTCCGGCCGAGCGCGACAACCCCAAGATGATCGACGGCTCACGTCGCGCCCGGATCGCCAAGGGCGCGGGGCGTTCCGTCAGCGATGTCAACCAGCTCGTCGACCGCTTCTTCGAGGCGCGCAAGATGATGATGTCGATGGCCGGTGGGGGAGCGATGCCAGGTCTTCCCGGCATGCCAGGCATGGGCGGCAAGCGGGCCAAGGCGAAGCAGCAGGCGCAGCAGGGTCGCAAGAAGCGCGGTTCGGGCAACCCCGCCAAGCGTGCGGCCCAGCAGTCAGCCGTTCCGGCCGCCGGCTCTGCCGACTCCGCCGAGAACGGTGCCGCGGCATTCGGCTTCGGCAAGCAGAGTGGCACGACGCCCCAGCTTCCGGAGGGCTTCGAGCTCCCCAAGGACCTCAAAGACCTCCTCTAGCGACCCCCCCGCCCGGTCCCTCCCCGCGAATTGCGGGAAAGTGCGGGTCGACAAGCCGAGGACGGCTGCACCTTCCCGCAATTCGCGGGGGTTACGCGGTCCGGTAGCGTCGCGAACATGCCTGACAACCCGGACAGCGCAGTCCTCAAGGCCAGTGGTGTCATTTTGCCCAGCGGGGAGCGGCGGGACCTCTTCGTCGTCAACGGTCACCTGACGTATGACGCCGGACCCGCGACCGCCGACGCGACGTCCATCACCGATGGTCTGGGCGACACGTGGATCGTGCCCGGTCTCGTGGATGCGCACTGCCACATCGGGCTGGACGAACATGGCGCGGTGCCCGACGACGTCGCTGAGGCGCAGGCGGTCGCGGACCGCGATGCCGGCACGTTGCTCGTGCGGGACGCCGGATCCGCTGCCGACACCCGTTGGATCGATGCCCGCGACGACCTGCCACGGGTCATCCGGGCCGGACGCCACCTGGCCCGGCCGAAGCGGTACATCCGCAACTACGCACACGAGATCGAGCCCGACGAGCTGCCGGCATACGTCGCGCAGGAGGCGCAGCGCGGCGACGGCTGGGTCAAGCTCGTCGGTGACTGGATCGAGCGCGAGGCCGGCGATCTGGCACCGTGCTGGCCGCTCGACGCGCTGCGGGCAGCCATGGACGTCGCCCACGCGCACGGAGCCCGGGTCACGGCCCACGTCTTCGGTCACGAGGCGTTGCCCGATCTGTTCGAAGCGGGTATCGACTGCATCGAGCACGGCACCGGGCTGACCCCGGACCTGATCGACACCATGGTCGCCAACCACATCGCCCTGGTGCCGACGGTCAAGCAGCTGGACCTCTTCCCGACCTATGCGGCCGCTGGGCAGGAGCGCTTCCCGGCCTATGCCGCGCGGATGCGTGACCTGCACGCCCGCCGGAAGGACACCTTGCGGGCTGCCTATGAGGCGGGCGTCGCGATGTACGCCGGAACCGATGCAGGCGGAGTCCTGCCGCACGGCCTGATCGGGGACGAGGTGCTGGGCTTGGCGGATGTCGGGATGAGCGCGGCCGATGCTCTTGGCGCAGCCTCCTGGCACGCGCGGCCCTGGCTCGGCCGCCCCGGGGGAAACCTCGACGAGGGCGATCCTGCTGACTTCGTCGTGTACGACGCGAACCCCCTCGACGACCTCGCCGTGCTCAAGCATCCGAGGCGGATCGTGCTCCGAGGAGCGGTCAGCCCCTGAGGCTCGTCCCGAGGTGCGACCCAAGACAGCGGATAACGAAAGTTGGTCGAGCACAGAAATGCGCGATGTCGTACCCCCCGAACGGGTCATTGCCCGTAGGTAGGTGGGTCTAGTTCGCTGGTGAGCAGCATCAGTGAGAGGAGCTCGAATCGTGCGGAGTTGTCCCCAGTGCTCTGCAGACTGCCCGGACAGCGCCAAGTTCTGTCCCGAGTGCGGGTTCTCGATGGCGGTCAGGCTGTGTCCGCACTGCGGCGCGACTGCAGAGACCGGCAAGTTCTGTGCGGAGTGCGGTGGCGCGCTCGACGTCACCGGCTCCGCCAGGTCCGTCCCCGCGCCCGCCCAGCCGCCGGCCGCGACTGCTCCGGTTTCAGAACGTCGCATCACCACGGTTCTGTTCGCTGACCTCGTGGGTTTCACGACCCGGGCCGAAGGCCTCGATCCCGAGGACGTCCGCGAGCTGCTCTCCCGGTACTTCGCCGGCGCCTCGACCGTCATCGCGCGCTATGGCGGGACGGTCGAGAAGTTCATCGGCGACGCGGTGATGGCGGTCTGGGGCGTCCCGGTCGCGCACGAGGACGACGCGGAGCGAGCTGTTCGTGCGGGTCTTGAGCTCGTGATGATGACCGAAACCCTGGGTGAGGAGAACAACGCTCCCGGCCTGACCATGCGCGTCGGGCTGGTCACGGGAGAGGTCGCCGTCACGCTCGGAGCCACAGGCGAGGGGATGGTCGCCGGCGACGCCGTCAACACCGCCGCCCGGATCCAGACGGCGGCCGCGCCCGGCGAGGTCTGGGTCGACGAGGCCACCCGGTCGTTGGCCGCCGCCGCGATCACCTACGGGGACGCCGGTGAACACACCCTCAAGGGCAAGGCCGAGCCGGCGCGGCTGTTCACCGCACGATCGGTGGTCGGGTCAGTCCGCGGACTCGAGCGCATGGACGGGCTCGAGGCTCCGCTGACGGGCCGGGACCGGGAGCTGCGTCTCGTCAAGGAGCTGTTCCACTCGGCCCAGGAGAGCGGGCACCCTTCGTTCGTCGTCGTCGAGGGAGAGGCGGGTGTCGGCAAGTCGCGGCTGGGCTGGGAGTTCGAGAAGTACGTCGACGGGTTGTCGGCGCAGGTGGCCTGGCATCGTGGCCGCTGTCTGGCATACGGCGACGGGGTCGCCTTCTGGGCCTTGGCGGAGGCGATCCGTGGGCGGTTGGGGTTGGTCGACTCCGACAGCGGCACGGTCGTGGACGAGAAGCTGCAGACCGCCCTCGATCGCTATCTACCCGACCCCGCCGAGCAGGCCTGGATCGGTCCCCGGCTCGCGGTCCTCATCGGCGGCAGCGCCGCGGGCGGAAACTTCAACGCCGACGAGCTGTACGCGGGTTGGACGGCCTTTCTCGAGCATGTCGCAGACGGCGACGCGGTCGTCCTCGTCATCGATGACGCGCAGCACGCCGACGACGGCTTGCTGGGCTTCGTCGAGCACCTGCTCTCGATGGCACGTTTCCCGATCTTCGTGGTGGCGCTTGCGCGTCCTGGTCTGCTGGCCCGGCGCCCCGATCTGGCGGTCAACCGGCGTACGACGGTCCTGCACCTCGATCCGCTCGGCGACGAGGCGATGGCCACTCTGCTCGACGCGCTGGTCGCAGACCTGCCGACCGATGCGAGGTCAGCGCTCATCGAGCGGTCCGAGGGCATCCCCCTGTATGCCGTCGAGACGATTCGCGGCCTCATCGACCGTGACCTGGTCGTCCCACGCGAGGGCCGTTACGTGCTGACCGATGCCACGGGGCTGCAGGCGGGGGACCTGGCAGCGCCGGCTTCGCTGCAGGCGCTCGTCGCAGCCCGGCTCGACGCGCTCGCGGCTCCCGAACGTCGGCTGGTGGCCGATGCCAGCGTGCTGGGGATGACTTTCACCGATGACGCCCTGGCGGAGCTGGCCCATGATGTGCCGGATCGCGAAGACCTGCTGCGGGGCCTGGTCCGGAAACAGATCCTCCGCATCGAGACCGATCGGTTCAGCACAAGTCGGGGTCAGTATCGCTTCGTGCAGGCGGTCGTCCGCCAGGTCGCCTACGACACGCTGTCGAAACGTGATCGCAAAGCACGGCACCTCGCTGTCGCCGCCCATCTCCAGGCTCAGC
>JANLYC010000217.1:0-7735 GCA_031365435.1 Nocardioidaceae bacterium | reverse complement strand
CTTGGTCCTGGTCCCAGACCAACGGCCAGCCCAGCGCTCGGCTCCAGAAGTACCCCACCTCCTGTGAACCGTCACAGGCAAGCGCTCCGATGAACCCGCAGTCAGCAAGGAAGTTGTTGCCGGGCTCGATGACGCAGAACTCATTGCCCTCGGGGTCGGCGAGCACCACGTGACCCTCCTCCGGACGCTGACCGATGTCGATGTGCCGTGCCCCTAGTTCGAGCGACCTCGCGACGATCTGCTGCTGGTCCTCCAGCGAGGTGCTCGTCAGATCGAAGTGCATCTGGTTCTGGCCGAGCTTCTGCTCCTGGGTCGACTGGAACCGGATTCTGAACCCGGTGTCGTCGCTCGGCAGCAGCGCGATGTCGTCGGCCGGGACCGGGGACAGCTGCCACCTCAACACGCCGGCCCAGAACCGCGCGAGGCGGAACGGGTCGTGCGCATCGATGCAGAGCGCGACGAGGTGAGAAGTCATGCCGCCTCGAACTCCGATCTGCTCGCTCACGGGCCGACGACTGTCACGAACGTACGCCGCCGGATCGAAACTCGCTGCGTAGCAGGTCGAAACGCACGAGGTCGACGACCCTGCCGTCATCCAGGTCGTAGCACCGTCTGTCCAGCCCCGTCTCGGTGAAACCACAGCTCCGAGCCACGCCGAGGGATCCATGGTTGCCGACACCGGCGTTGAGCGAGATGCGCTCGAGGCCGAGGCCACCGTCGTCCTTCGGGGTGAACGCGTGCTCGGCGACGAGCAGCATCGCCGACTTCAGCAAACCTCGCCCGCGCGAGTCGGGGTGCGTGCGGTAGCCCACCTCAGCGGACAGGTAGTCCAGACCCCCCAGGCCGAACAGGTTGATGGTTCCGACGTAGTAATCCCGGTCGACATCGGCCATCGCCCACTCGATGCTCTGTCCGAGCGAGTTGCCGACCGAGCCGCGCGCCAGGTGACCGTGGAAGCGCGCGGCGTCCCGTGGGAAGTTGATGGTGCCGAGCCAGACCATCGACTCGGCGTCGGTGGAGGTCTCGAGATAGCGCTGCTCGTCGTCGGCGCGCAGCGCGCGCAGCCGGACGACATCGTTCGCCAGCGTCACCTGCTCGAGCCAGGTGGTCTTCGGTTCACGGTTGTCGCCATCCAGCAGGGTGGCGCGCCAGGCGTCCCCGAGGTCACCGCGTTGCGGGAACGTCGCCCTGGTAGACCCCTCGAAGGTGAAACCGGCCTTCCAAGCCACCCGACGAGCGGTGGAGTTGCCCTCGGGGGTCTGCCACACGATGGTCTTGATGCCCCGGTTCTCGAAGGCCCAGTCACAGATCAGTCGCACGGCGGCGGTCCCCACGCCACGACGCCGAGCGCGGGGATGAACCACGAAGTCGATGTCGGCGACTCCCGAGCCGCGGTCTCTCAAGGAGATCGACCCGCTGAAACCGCTGGCTCCCACGCCCCAAGGCGACCCGATCGCGAAGCTCCACGCTCCCCGTTCCCAGGCGTGCTCGCGAGTGTCCACGAAGCGACGGGCATCGGCCGGCTGGTAGGGGATCGGAACGTCGGTGAACTGCTGCGTCAGCGGGTCGAGGCATTGCTCGTAGACGCCGTCTGCATCCTCGTCACGGTAGACCCGTAAGGCCACCTCGTCGTCAGTGAGGACGGGCACTCCGCCGGGAAACCGCACTCAGCGATCCTGCCACTCGTCGCGCAGCAGATCGAGCACGACCATGTCGGCGTACGAGCCGTCACGCATGACCTCTGACTGGCGCTCGGTGCCAGCGTGGACGAAGCCGTTCCGCAGCGCCACGTGCTGAGAGCCGGTGTTCTGGGCGGCAACTCTGACGAACAACCGGCGCAGCCCGAGACCGCCCGCGTCGGTTGGCGAGAAGGCGTGGTCCGCGAGCCGTGCCACCGCCTCCGTCATGACGCCTCGGTTGCGGGCATCCGGATGGGTCCAGTACCCGACCTCTGCGGAATCCCGACGGATGCGAGGCAGGCCGACGACGCCGACGAGTCGATCGCTCCCGGGCTCGGCCACTGCCCACTGGAGGTGGTCGCCGGTCGCGGCGGCCTCGATCCCCGACTCGATGTACGTCAACGCGTCCTCCCGGGTGAAGGGCGACGGCAGGAAGGGCAGCCAGTGCTGGGTCGACTCGTCCGCACATCCCTCGACGATCCGGTCGGCGTCGGACGGACGCTGGGGCCGGAGTACGACCGATCGTCCGCTGACGACGGGTACGTCGTACCACGCGTGCGTCGGCGTGCGTGGGTCGTCGCGGTGCAAGGTCGCCGTCCACGCATCGGGGTACTCGCCGCGATGGTCGAGCCAGCGGGCCAGCGTCCCTCCGAACGTGAACCCCGACTTCCAGGCCACGCGCCGCGATGCGACGTTGCCACGGTTGGCCAGCCAGATGACCGTCTCGAGGTCAAGGGCCGAGAATCCCCAGTCGAGCAGCAGGTTGACAGCCGCGGTCATCACGCCTCTGCCGCGTACATCCGGGTGCGCACCGAACGCCAGCTCGGCGCGCCGCGATCCCTCGTCCCGCAGCGAGAGACTGCCGCCGAACCGTCGCTGCCCGTCGGCGTGGGTCGCCTCGATCGCGAAGATCCACTCGTTCTCCGTCTCCCACATCCTCGGGATCGCCTGGGTGACGAACGACCGGGCCATCTCGGCCGTGTAGCCGTGCGGGACCGTCGTCCATCGCACCGACTCGGCGTCAACGCACTGCTCGACGACTGCTTCGATGTCGTCGAGCCGGTGGGCGCGCAGTGTGACATCCCCGTGTGTCAGGGTGGGGACGTCGTCGGGGAACTTCATGCCGCAACCTTGCATTGCCGGCGCTTCGACTCACAACCAGATAACGCCACTCTGGCGTGCCCGTCGCGCGGGGACGTGCGGCACCGTACGCTAGTGGACCTGATGGACGACTACGAGAGATCGCTGCTGCGCGTCCCGTTCCACGAGGCGCGCCGGCCTCTCCGCAGCAAGCTCAGACCGGTCGAGGGGACTGAGGACGCGTCGTGAGCAGCACGTTCCGGGACATCGGCCTCGTCCTGGTCTTCATCCTGGCGAGCAGCTTCTTCGTGATCGCCGAGATGGCGCTGGTGTCGATGCGCGACAGCCAGGCCAAGGGGCTGCGATCCCAGGGCAGACGAGGCAACATCGTCGCCGAGCTCAACGGCGACCCCAACCGCTTCCTCGCCGCCGTGCAGGTCGGGGTCACCTTGTCCGGTTTCCTCTCGGCCGCCTTCGGCGGCGCCACCCTGGCGGGCCGACTCTCTCCGAAGCTCGAGCAGCTGAACCTCTCACCGGGCGTCGCCGACGCGGCGGCCCTGGTCCTCATCACCTTGGCGATCTCGTACGTCTCGTTGGTCATCGGTGAGCTCGCACCCAAACGGCTTGCGCTGCAGCGCACCGAGTCCATCGCCCTGGCCGTTGCCCCGACGGTGGATCGGATCGCCAAGATCTCGCGGCCGGTCATCTGGCTGCTCTCGGTCTCGACCGACCTGGTGGTCCGGCTGGTCGGTGGCGACCCCAAGGCGTCCCGCGAGCAGATCACCGATGCCGAGATCCGTGAGCTGGTCTCCGGCTCCGAGACGTTGGGTGCCGAGGAGCGCCAGATCGTCGAGGAGGTGTTCGAGGCCGGTGACCGGCAGATCCGCGAGGTCATGGTCCCACGCACCGAAGTCGACTTCATCTCCGCGTCGATGCCGGCGTACAAGGCTGCCCAGTTCGCGTTGGAGCGGCCACACTCGCGCTACCCCGTGATCGGCGAGTCCTCCGACGACGTCATCGGCTTCGTGCACGTGCGCGACCTGCTGAATCCCGACCTCTCCGGCCGCTCGGTGCGGGTGGGCCAGATCGCCCGCGACGTTCTGCTGCTCCCCGCGACCCGGCAGATCCTCTCGGCATTGTCCGACATGCGGCGCGAGGGTGCTCACGTCGCGATCGTCGCCGACGAGTACGGCGGCACCGCCGGCATCATCACGCTCGAGGACCTCGTCGAGGAGCTGGTGGGTGACATCAAGGACGAGTACGACCTCGACGAGCCCGAGACAACCCGGCTCCAGGGTGGCGAGCTCGAGGTCGACGGTCTGCTCAACCTCGACGACTTCGAGGACGAGACCGGCCTCACGCTGCCGGACGGACCCTACGAGACCGTGGCCGGCTACATCGTGCAGCAGCTGGGCCACGTCCCCGCCATCGGTGAGACGGCCGCTTTCGACGGACACACGCTCACGGTGGTCGAGCTCGACGGACGCCGCATCTCACGGGTGAAGGTCAAGATCACCGGATCCGCTGCCCCGGCGCCGCCCGTAACGGCAGCCGAGGGCTCCGAGCGCGCAGCCGCGCCGGACCGCGAGAACTCCTGAGCCGCCCCCCGGGGAACCGGGTCGCTGGGTTGCCGAGCCGCGGACGTTGGCACAATGGCGGCCATGTCCAGCCCCGTAGCCGCGACTCCGGCGCGCCCACGCGTGCTGTCCGGCATCCAGCCGACGGCCGACTCGTTCCACCTCGGCAACTACCTGGGCGCACTGCGGCAGTGGGTTGCCCTGCAGTTCGACCACGACGCGTTCTACTGCATCGTCGACCTTCACGCGATCACGGTGGAGCACGACCCGAAGCTGCTACGGGAGCGCACCCTCGTCTCCGCGGCACAGCTGATCGCGATGGGTGTCGACCCCGAGCAGTGCACCTTGTTCGTGCAGTCGCACGTCCCCGAACACGCCCAGCTCGCTTGGGTGCTCGGCTGCATCACCGGGTACGGCGAGGCCGCTCGAATGACCCAGTTCAAGGACAAGTCAGCCAAGGGTGGCCAGGAGCGTACGACGGTCGGCCTCTTCACCTACCCGGTGCTCCAGGCGGCGGACATCCTGCTCTACCAGGCCAGCCGCGTCCCCGTCGGGGAGGACCAGCGACAGCACCTGGAGCTCACCCGAGATCTCGCCGGACGCTTCAACCACCGCTTCGGCGAGACCTTCGTGGTCCCGGAGCCGCACATCATCAAGGACACGGCGAAGATCACCGACCTGCAGGATCCGACAGCCAAGATGAGCAAGTCGGCGTCCTCACCGGCCGGGATCGTCGAGCTGCTCGACGACCCCAAGAAATCGGCGAAGAAGATCCGGTCGGCCGTCACCGACTCTGGCCGCGAGGTGTACTTCGACGAGGAGAACAAGCCCGGCGTGTCCAACCTGCTGACGATCTTCGCGACCTTGTCGGGACGCGCGATCGGCGACATCTCCACCGAGTACAACGGCCGTGGCTACGGTGACCTGAAGAAGGACCTGGGGCAGCTCGTCGAGGAGTTCACGACGCCGTTCCGAGCGCGCACGCTCGAGCTTCTCGACGACCGTGCCGAGCTCGACGCGATCCTCCACAACGGAGCGGAGCGTGCCCGAGCTGTCGCGGCCAAGACGCTGGCCAACGCCTATGAGCGCGTCGGTTTCGTGCCGGCGCGATGAGCACCGACCCCACCGGTAGGGTTTTCGGAGTGTCCACGATCGGTGTCGCCATCGCCATACCGGAACCATGGGCGGCCGAGCTCCAGCAGCACCGGGCGTCGTTCGGGGATCCCCAGGCCGGGGCCATCCCGACGCACATCACCCTGGTGCCGCCGACCCAGGTGGACACCGACTTGGACGTCGTCGAGCGGCACCTCTCGGTCGTCGCCGCCGGCACCGACCCGTTCCTGCTGCGGCTACGTGGGACTGCGACCTTCCGGCCGATCTCACCTGTCGTGTTCATCACCGTCTCGGAGGGCATCTCGGCCTGCGAGGTGCTGGCGGGTGCTGCGCGCAGCGGACCGCTGGACCAGGAGCTCGCGTTCCCTTACCACCCGCATGTGACGGTGGCTCATCACCTCGACGAGGCAGCGCTCGACCACGCGTACGACGCGCTGGCGGACTTCGACTGCTCCTTCGACGTCGTCGACTTCCACCTCTACCTCCACGGCGACGACGGCGTCTGGCGGCCGTTCCGCACGTTCCCCCTCGGTGGGTGAGACCAACGCGACAGACGACTTCAGGTGTGGTCCCTGTGTCGAGCGGGTAGGAAGAGGTCATGGCTGAAGACGAAAAGGGACTTGTCGCTGAGGCAAAGGGCCGCTTCGCGGGACTACGTCGCAGATACCCCTTGCTGGACCACGTGATCCGGATGCAGGGGCACTACACGAAGGTCCAGGGCAACGTGCTGGCCGGCGCCGTGACGTACTTCGGGTTTCTGTCGTTCTTCCCCATCCTCGCGCTTGCCTTCGCTCTCGTCGGCTACCTCAGCATCGCCTACCCCGATGCTCGCGACAACCTGACCACGGCGGTCGAGCAGCTGTTGCCGGGCATCATCAGTGGCAGCGGGAAGCCTGGGACGATCAGCTTGAAGGAGATCGAGGACGCGAAGGCGGCGGCCGGTCTGATCGGCTTCGCTGGTGTCCTGTACTCCGGGTTGGGCTGGCTGTCCGGGCTACGGGCGGCACTGCGCGACGCGTTCGAGATCCCCCAGTCGCGAAACCCGAACTTCGTCGTCGGCAAGGCAGTCGACCTGGCGACGCTGCTCGTCATCGGGTTGGTCCTCATGGTCTCCGTCGGCATCAGTGGCGCCGTCAAGGGCCTCGCCGACACCCTCATCTCTGCGGTCGGACTGGACGGGTTCGTGCTCGCGACCCCGCTGGTGTGGTCCATCGGCCTGGCGCTCGGCCTCGTCGCGAGCACCGCGCTGTTCTTCGTGATGTACCGGCTCCTGGCGGATCCCGACATCCCACCACGGGCCTTGTGGCAGGGTGCGCTGCTCGGGGCGGCTGCCTTCGAGTTGCTCAAGCTCGTCGTGGTGAATGTCCTGGGCGGCGTGGGCGGCAGCACGTTCGCGCCGCTCGCCATCGCGATCACCTTGGTGGTGTGGATCAACTACTTCTCGAGGCTCGTGCTGTACGGCGCCGCGTGGTCGATGACGTCGGACCTCTCCAGGTCCGTCATCGAGAGTCGACGGGTGAAGTCCGACGCCGCGGTGGCTGCCGCAGCGGTCGCCCCCATCAACGCCCACGTGCCGGTGATGACGAGCGCCGAGACGACCGGGGCTGCATCGAGGGGGCGGTTCGACGCCGGGAGCGCGCTCGTCGGCGCGGCCGCGGTCGCCGTAGCGGCTGCCATGTTCGGCCGGCGGGACGACGGCCGGTGACAGTCGCGATCCCCGGTCGAGCTGACGTGGAAGCGGCAGCCGCGCGGATCGCCGGCGGCGTACGCCGTACTCCGGTGTTGGTGGTCGACCTGGGCGAACACGGGATACCCGCGGACATCGTTCTCAAGCTCGAGCTGACCCAGTACACAGGCTCGTTCAAGGCACGGGGAGCCTTGAACTCCGTGCTGTCGCTCCCACCCGGCACCGCCGGCGTGTGCGCGGCCTCGGGAGGCAACCACGCAGCCGCCGTGTCCTGGGCCGCGCGCCGGGCCGGCATGACCGCGGAGGTGTTCGTCCCGGCCAACGCAACGCCCGCCAAGCTCGACCGGATCCGTTCGTACGGCGGCCGTATCCACGCCGTGGACGGCTACGTCAAGGAGGCGCTCGAGGCGTGTCACGCGTACGCGGCCGAGCACGACCTGCCTCTCCTGCACCCGTATGACACCTTCGAGACCGTCTCCGGGGCCGGCACGACGGGTCTCGAGATCGAGGATCAGGTGCCGGCCGCGGACCTGGTGCTGGTGGGCTGTGGTGGCGGTGGCCTGTACTCCGGACTGGCCATCGCGCTCGAGGGGCAGGCG
>JANLYC010000210.1:0-1997 GCA_031365435.1 Nocardioidaceae bacterium | reverse complement strand
CTCGGCCGTGCGGGCGCACAGCAGGGAGACCGTGCGCGGTTGGGCGCCGTACGGCCGCAACGGCCGCGTCCGGTGCTCGTCGGCCGGACTGTTCGTCGAATGCACGCGGACGGGCAAGGAGCTGACGGTCACTGTGCTGGCGTCCAAGCGGATGGACGAGGCCGCCGTGGCCGAGCTCGTCGAGGAGTTCTGGGCCGCTCAGCAGCTGCCGAGCCCGCCGACGGCGACGCAAGCCACCACCTCTTCACCACCGTCAGCCGGCTGACGCCGCCAGTTCTTCGCAGCTCTGACGCGAGTCGGTGCAACGAATTGGCATGCTCGAACGTCGGACTGTATGTGCGGACCCAGATGCGGACTACGCTTCACCTGCGACCTCGGTCGCGGGGGGTCACCATGACCCATCGGACCACGCGCTGCGTGGACATTCTGCAAGGGGGAAACACATGACACGACGTACAGGCGTCTCCGCATGGCGGGGACGCACGCTCTACGGTGCCACGGTGGTGGCCTGTGTGGGCGCCGCACTGGTGACGGCCACGCCGGTGGCCCAGTCCGCCAGTGACCCGGAGTGCCCGGCTGCCTATCCAGTTAGCAGCCTCGCGCGCCACGATGCCGTGCACGGTCTCACCGTCAGCCAGGGAAAGACGCCTGACCCGTTCACCGGTGAGGTGATCGGAGTGCTCAACGACGGCATCGCGCCCGGCATCGACATGATCATGGTCGACCTGACCTCGACGGCCATCGACAATGTGGGGGGCATCTGGGCCGGCATGTCAGGGTCGCCTGTGTATGCGTCCGACGGCCGACTCATCGGCGCGGTGGCCTACGGGCTTGCCTTCGGCTCCAGCCCCGTCGCCGGCGTCACGCCGGCCGCGGACATGCAGGCACTGCTCGACGCGCAGCCCCTCTCGGCAGCCTCGGCCAAGACGGCACGACTGGCCGCCAACGCCCGCTCCGTCAGGATTCCCGGTCCGACCGCCCGCCGGTTGGTGGCCACACGTGAGCTCACCAGTGCCCAGGCAGCCGGAGGCTTCACCAGACTGCGTATCCCGCTCGGTATCTCCGGGCTGTCGGCACAGCGGCCACTGAGCCAGGTCAAGAAGTTCATGAACCTCAAGGACGTCCGGCTGTTCCGTGCCGGTGCCGCCAGCTCCTCCGCCTCCCCGGCGATGGTCGCCGGCGGGAACCTCGCAGCCTCCATCTCCTACGGCGACTTCACCGAGGCCGGAATCGGCACGGCGACGGCCGTGTGCGGCAGCGAGGTCCTGGCCTTCGGGCATCCGATGCTGTGGTCCGGTTCCAGCACGATGACGATGCATGGCGCGGACGCGCTCTACATCCAGAAGGACCTGATCGCCCCGTTCAAGGTGGCGAACCTCACCGCCCCGGTCGGAGAGATCGACCAGGACCGGCTCGTCGGCCTGCACGGTCTGGTGGGCGCGCCCCCGCCGACCGCGACGATCAGCGCTCACGTCGCGTCGACAGAAGGCCGGTCTCGTGACGGGACGACCGAGGTCAGCGTGCCCGACCAGCTGCCGTTCGTCTCGGCCTTCCACCTGCTCACCGACGAGGACGTCGTGCTCGACTCGCTCGGGGACGGCAGCGCCCGCGTGCGTTGGACCGTCGAAGGCCTGCGCTCTGACGGCACGCCGTTCGAGTACTCGCGGGTCAACGACTTCGCCAGCCCGTACGACATCACGTTCGAGACGATCTTCGAGTCCTACTCACAGCTCACGCGGCTGCTCAACAACAAGTTCGACGACGTCACGATCACCGGCGTCAGCTACCGCTCACTCATCGATCCCGCCTACCATGCGTACAACCTCGGCAAGGTCGAGCGGCGCGTGGGTGGGTCATGGGTGAAGATGAGCCGGCGGAACACCACGGTCGCGCACGGTTCGACCCTGCATCTCAGGGTGACCCTCGACCGCGTCGACAGCCCGGATCACCTCGTCGTACCGGTGAACGTGGACGTACCCAAGGGGCGCGGCCGCGGC
>JANLYC010000109.1:0-4673 GCA_031365435.1 Nocardioidaceae bacterium | reverse complement strand
GACCTGCCTCACCTCGTCTACCTGGACAAGACACCTGACGGCACCTATACGCCGGGCAAGTTCCTCACCGCGGCTGACCTCCCCGCGCACCAGGACGAAGAGAACGCCGCTTTCAAGACCGTCCTCGTCGATGCGGCAACGGACGGCCTGGTGGTCCCGAACGGATCCCTTGGCCACCGGTTCGGCGAGAGCGGCGTCGGTCGGTGGAACCTCGACCTCGGTGAGGTCGATCCCCGACTCACGCTCTGGCACGAGGACGCCGACAGCGTCGTCGTCCGGCTTCCCCGGTTCGACACGCCCGACGGCGCCGCCGCCGACCTGCCGCGGGGAGTGCCGGTACGACTCGTCGGTGACCGCCTGGTCACGACAGTGTTCGACCTTCTCCTGGCGCAGTACGGTGTCGGGCGCGACGGGCTGCCGGGTGAGTGGGCGCGCGGCTACGACGACGCCGAAGCCCCGTACACGCCGGCCTGGCAGGAGACGATCACCGGTGTGCCGGCGTCGGCTGCCGCCCGCATCGGTCGCGAGTTCGCCGCGAACGCCGAGGAGTCCAAGGGCCGCTCGATGATCGTGATGGGCGCGGGCACCAACCACTGGTTCCACTCCGACACCATCTACCGCTCGTTCCTCACCTTGACCAACCTCACGGGTTGCCAGGGCGTGAACGGAGGAGGCTGGGCGCACTACGTCGGGCAGGAGAAGGTCCGGCCGATCACGGGGTACACCCAGATCGCCAACGCGCTCGACTGGAACCGCCCACCGCGCAACATGATCCAGACCGCCTACTGGTATCTGCACACCGACCAGTTCCGCTACGACCCGTTCGGCGCCGACACGCTGGCCGCCACCACGGGGCAGGGGCAGCTGGCCGGGAAGAGCACCGCAGATCTCATCGCCCAGAGTGCGCGCATGGGGTGGATGCCGTCGTACCCCACGTTCGACCGCAACCCGCTCGACCTGGCGGACGAGGCAGCGGCCGCGGGCAAGCCAGTGGCCGAGCACGTCGTCGACGAGCTGACCTCGGGGGCCCTCCGGTTCGCTGCGGAGGACCCCGATGCCCCGGAGAACTTCCCGAGAGTGCTCTCGATCTGGCGGGCAAACCTGCTCGGCTCGTCGGCCAAGGGCAACGAGTACTTCCTCAAACACCTACTCGGCACCGACTCCTCGCTTCGGGCCGCCGAGGCACCCGAAGGCAGCCGACCTCAGGACGTGACCTGGCACGAGAGGGCGCCGGAGGGGAAGCTCGACCTGCTCATGACGATCGACTTCCGGCAGACGAGCACCACGATCTTCTCGGACGTCGTGCTACCGGCGGCCACGTGGTACGAGAAGCACGACCTGAACACCACCGACATGCATCCGTTCGTGCATTCGTTCAACCCGGCGATCGCCCCGCCGTGGCAGACACGGACCGACTGGGATGCCTGGCAGACGATCGCCGCCAAGTTCAGCGAGCTGGCTGCCGCCCACCTCGGCGTGCGCCGGGACGTCGTCGCGGTCCCGCTCACGCACGACACCCCGGACGCCATGGCCAACCCGCACGGTGTCGTGCGCGACTGGAAGAAGGGCGAGTGCGAGCCCGTCCCTGGCGTCACGCTGCCCAAGCTCGTCGAGGTCGAGCGTGACTACGGTGCAGTCGCGGACAAGATGAACGCCCTCGGGCCGCTGGTCGACACGCTCGGCGCGACCACCAAGGGCGTGACGTTCGAGCTCGGCGCGCAGGTCGACTACCTGCGCCGCAAGAACGGGGCGGCGCGCGGCGGCGTGGCCGACGGCCGACCGTCGCTGAAGCGCGACGTACACGTGTGTGAGGCGATCCTGGCGATGTCGGGCACCACCAACGGGCACCTGGCCACCCAGGGTTTCAAGACCCTGGAGAAGCGCACCGGAGTCCGGCTGGCCGATCTCGCAGCCGAGCATGAGGGCAAGCAGATCACCTTCGCCGACACCCAGGGTCCGCCCGTGCCCGTGATCACCTCGCCGGAGTGGTCCGGCTCCGAGTCCGGCGGTCGTCGCTACTCGCCGTTCACCATCAACGTCGAGCGCCTCAAGCCGTGGCACACCCTGACCGGTCGGATGCACTTCTACCTCGACCACGACTGGATGGCTGAGCTCGGCGAGTCGCTCCCGGTCTTCCGTCCCCCTCTCGACATGGCGTCCCTGTTCGCTGAGCCCGCCCTCGGTCACGTATCGGACGGTTCCGCCGGCCGCGGCGTCGAGGGGTTGACGGTGCGCTACCTCACGCCGCACAACAAGTGGTCGATCCACTCGGAGTACCAGGACAACCTGTTCATGCTGTCGCTGTCCCGAGGTGGTCAGAACATCTGGATGAGTGACCGCGACGCGGCCAAGGTCGGGATCAAGGACAACGACTGGATCGAGGCCGTCAACCGTAATGGTGTCGTGGTGGCCCGGGCCATCGTCTCGCACCGGATGCCCGAGGGGACGGTGTACATGTACCACGCGCAGGACCGGCTGATCGACGTACCGCTGGCCGAGACCTCCGGAAACCGGGGAGGCATCCACAACTCACTGACCCGCCTGTTGGTGAAACCCACCCATCTCATCGGGGGGTACGGCCAGCTCACCTTCGCGTTCAACTACCTGGGGCCGACCGGCAACCAACGCGACGAGGTCACCGTTATCCGCAAGCGGTCTCAGGAGGTGACCTACTGATGGTCTCGACGGTCTCGACGGCTGGATTCGGGGAGGTTGCCCACCGATGAGGGTCATGGCACAGATGGCGATGGTGATGAACCTCGACAAGTGCATCGGCTGCCACACCTGCTCGGTGACCTGCAAACAGGCCTGGACCAACCGCCCGGGCACCGAGTACGTCTGGTTCAACAACGTGGAGACGCGGCCCGGTCTCGGCTATCCACGGACGTATGAGGACCAGGACAAGTGGCAAGGCGGCTGGGAGGTCACGCGACGTGGCCGGCTGCGGCTCCGCGCAGGCAACCGTTTCAAGAAGCTGGCGACGATCTTCTCCAACCCCAAGCTGCCGTCGATCGACGAGTACTACGAGCCATGGACGTACGACTACGCGACGCTGACCGACGCGCCGGCCCAGCAGCACAGCCCGGTCGCTCGCCCGAAGTCGCTGATCTCCGGCAAGAACATGAAGATCGAGTGGTCGGCCAACTGGGACGACGACCTGGGCGGCTCGACCGCGCACGGACATCTCGATCCCATGTTGAAGAACATCGCGGACAAGGTGAAGTTCGAGTTCGAGCAGACGTTCATGTTCTATCTGCCACGCATCTGCGAGCACTGCCTCAACCCGTCGTGCGCGGCCTCCTGCCCGAGCGGCGCGATCTACAAACGTTCCGAGGACGGGATCGTGTTGGTCGACCAGGATCGCTGTCGGGGCTGGCGGATGTGTGTGTCGGGCTGCCCGTACAAGAAGGTGTACTTCAACCACCGCACGGGCAAGGCGGAGAAGTGCACGTTCTGCTTCCCGCGGATCGAGGTGGGCCTGCCCACCGTCTGCTCCGAGACCTGCGTCGGGCGGCTGCGCTACATCGGGCTGATGTTGTATGACGCCGACAAGGTGCTCGAGGCGGCCTCGGTGCCTGATGACCACGATCTCTACGAGGCCCAACGGTCGGTCTTCCTCGATCCGTTCGACGCCGAGGTCATCCGCGCGGCTGAGCGAGCAGACATCCCAAGGGACTGGATCGATGCGGCCCAGCGGTCGCCGATCTGGGCTCTGATCAACACCTACCAGGTCGCGCTGCCGCTCCATCCGGAGTACCGCACGATGCCGATGGTCTGGTACATCCCACCGCTGTCGCCCGTCGTCGACGTCGTCAAGGACACCGGCCACGACGCCGAGGACACCGGCAACCTGTTCGCCGCGATCGACGCCTTGCGCATCCCGGTCGAGTACCTCGCCGAGCTCTTCACGGCCGGCGACGTCGCCCCGGTCGACCGCACGCTGAAGAAGCTGGCCGCCATGCGCTCGTACATGCGTGACATCACGCTGGGCCGCGACCCCAACCCCGCGATTCCGCGCGCGGTCGGGATGAGCGAGGAGGAGCTGTACGACATGTACCGGCTGCTCGCGATTGCGAAGTACGACGAGCGCTATGTCGTGCCACCTGCACACGCCGAGCAGGCCCACTCGCTGGAAGAGCTGGCCACCGAGTGCTCCCTCGACTACGAGGGCGGCCCGGGAATGGGTGGCTCGGGCCCCTTCGGTGAAGGCTCGGGCGCGCCGACGCCGATCGCGGTGGAGAACTTCCACCTCCTCCAGGACCGTCAGACGTCCGACACGATGGCGGCACCGGCCGACAAGCCCAGCCGTGTCAACCTCCTGAACTGGGACGGGAAGGGTACGCCGACCGGACTCTTCCCCCGGCGGAACCGGGAGGACCCGTCGTGAGCGCCTCACGT
This sequence comes from Nocardioidaceae bacterium, assembly GCA_031365435.1. Taxonomy (GTDB): domain Bacteria; phylum Actinomycetota; class Actinomycetes; order Propionibacteriales; family Nocardioidaceae; genus JANLYC01. The sequence continues at coordinate 275 of JANLYC010000109.1, read as the reverse complement.
CAGTGGAAACATCGGCCCACGTTGCCGACGAGCGTGCTCGCCACGACCTGGCAGGTGGCCTCCTTGCTCCTGGACTATCCCGACGAGGTGCTGCTGGGGAGGCTCGTCCTCGTCCGATCGGTGATCGGGCAGCTTCCCGGGCAGCTCCGGTCACCGTTGGTCGAGCTCGTCTCTCATCTCGAGTCGACCCCGCTGCCGACCCTGCAGGCGGACTATGTCGAGACGTTCGACAACCGGCGTCGGTGCAACCTGTTCCTCACCTACTTCGCCCACGG
>JANLYC010000102.1:0-2766 GCA_031365435.1 Nocardioidaceae bacterium | reverse complement strand
GCGACAGCGCTTCAACGAAGCCGTCGGCGACGTGCGGCCCGACGTCATGACCCTCGTCGGCACAGGTGAACAGCGCGGTCAGGCGCTGCGCCGCCGCCGGCGCTGGCAGGCCGGGGGAAGTGTCCTCGCTGTGCTGGCTGTGGTCGGCGGTGGTGCGTACCTCAGCGGGGCCGGTGTCTTCGACCAGCGATCCGCGCAGCCGACAGACACCTCACCGACGACGACGCAGCAACTCATCGACGCGACCCCGCGCGGGGCGGCCGCTGCCCTGATCGACCTCGTCAACCTGGGTACTCCGACCGACGTCGGGGGAGAACGGCAGCATTCCGATGGCTCGTCTGGCGACACTCTCCAGGTCGGCGCCGCCTATCAGGTCGACGGACAACGACTCTCGGTGGAGATCATCGCCACCCGGCCGGTCACGCAGTGGGCCGCCGCCGGCTCCTGCGCCAAGGCGCAGTCGGGCGGTCGGCAGGGGACGGTGTGGTGCGACGACTCGCCACTGGCGGACGGCACGCCGGCGCTGAGGGTCTTGATGAGCCAGCAGGGCACGTCTTCAGTCACCTCGTCGAGCGGGTCCTCAACCGGGTCATCAAGTGGATCGTCGAGCCCGTCCTCAAGTGGACCGTCGGGAGTCAGCTACGCAGCGATCGTGGCCGTCAAGCGCGACGGGCAGCTCGTAGCCGCGGTCGAGACCTTGCCTCCGGGTGACAGCCTGGTGACCTACGACGTGAACAACCTCCCGGTGTCGATCGAGACGCTCACCGCACTGGTCACCGACCCGCGGATCGGCTTCTTCACGACGCAGGACTACAACACCGCGGGTGAGCAGCTGACGGACTTCAAGAACAGCCTCCTCACCTCGAGCAGCTCGTCGAGCTCGGACAGTGCCACGGCATCGTCTGGTACAGCCGCTCCGCCCGAGCCCGTCCGGACGAACTCAGGTGGGGGTTCGGCCGGACCACCACCGGCGGGGTCGTCGTCGACAGTGCAGGCGCCGAACGGATCGGGCAGCGGCAGCTCGTCGGGACAGGCCTCAGCGGGTCCCCCCGCATCGACGCCCTGAGGCGGTTCAGCTGTGCAAGTGGGGCAGCACCGTGTCCGCGAAGACGGGCGCGAGCGGATCGACCAGACCGAAGTGCTCGACGTCGGGGACCTCGACGTAGGTGACCGTGCCCGCCCCCGACAACGCGTGGGCGACCGCGCGGTTGGCCGCGGCCGGCACGTCCACGTCGAGTCCTCCTTGAATGATCGTGACGGGGACATCGCCGGGCAGCAGGCGCATCGGGTCGGCTTGCGCGTAAGCGGCTGGACGTTCGTCCGGATCGCCGCCCAGGAAGTCACTCACCGCGCCGTCGCCCATCCGGTTGCGCGCGGCGGCGATGAGATCAGCCACCGGTGCCAGCGCTACGATGCGGCGTACCCTGCGGGGTCCGGCACGAAGACCGCCCCACAGCGCGAGCTGCCCACCGGCGGAGTGTCCGGTCAGGATGAACGGTGCGTGCGGGTCGATGAGACCGGGTGCCACCGCCTCGACGAGGTCGGCGACGCTGTCGATCGCGCGCGTGACGTCGAAGGCAGTGTCGGGCCAGCTGCCCGCGCCGCGGCGGTACTCAGGCGTCGCGACCGCGAAGCCGTGCGCCACCAACGCGGCGGCCAAGGGGCGCAGGTGCGCGCGGTCCCACCTCCCGCGCCAGAAGCCGCCGTGCAGCGCGACCACCAGCGGACACGGGCCGACGTCGGTCGGGACAGCCTGGGTCACGGCCTCGACGGCTCGTTCGAGGGCGCGGTCCAGCGGGCGTGATTCGGCGGGTGCCGGTTGCGCTGCGCCCTCTGGTGTTGGCGGTTCGGCGGGTGCGGTGGTGCCGGTGGTGCGCGCTCCGCCCTCTGGTGTGGGCGGTTCGGCGGGTGTGGTGCTGTCGATGGTGCGAGCTCCGCGCCCGAACGTGGGCGGCAGGAACAGGTCGATGACGCCGTCGGCGTGGTCGGCGTACCGGACGACGGCATCCGGCGGCTCGGACGGCCGCGTCAGTACCTCCGTCGGGTCTCGCTCCACCCCCGAACCCTACTGACCCCCTCTGGCCCTCCGTGTTTGCCTAGTTCACAAGCCAGGTGGCTTGTGAACTAGGCAAACGTGGCATGGGGACTTGGAGTTTGCCTTGGCGACCCGCTGCGATCACGAACGGTGCCGCTGGGTATGGCGCTGGGGCATGGCGTTGGGTATGCCGCCGGGCTGGCCGACGTGCGGCGCGGCGCACCGTTAGAGTCGCGACATGACGAAGTGGGAGTACATCACGGTGCCGGTGCTCGTGCACGCGACGAAGCAGATCCTCGACAACATGGGAGAGGACGGCTGGGAGCTGGTCCAGGTCGTCCCGGGCCTCAACCCCGAGAGCCTGGTCGCCTACTTCAAGCGGCCCAAGGAGTCCTGACATGGCCACACCTGAAGACCGCCTGCACGACCTCGGCATCGACGTCCCAGAAGTGGCGGCCCCAGTGGCGTCGTACGTGCCAGGGGTTCGTACCGGCAACCACATCTACACGTCCGGCCAGCTGCCGTGGCGCGACGGCAACCTCGTCGCCACGGGCAAGGTAGGTGCCGACGCCAGTGTCGAGGACGCCACGGAGTGCGCCAAGCAGTGCGCCCTCAACGCGATCGCGGTCGTGAAGTCCATGGTCGGTGACCTCTCGCGCGTCGTCAGTGTCGTCAAGCTGGTCGTGTTCGTCGCGAGCACCCCCGACTTCACCGGTCAGCCCGGCGTCGCC
>JANLYC010000083.1:0-9528 GCA_031365435.1 Nocardioidaceae bacterium | reverse complement strand
TGGAGCAAGGCACGCTCGGCCTTGGCCGGGACGACAGCGCGGATGTGCTCGCTGCCTCCGGACACGCGAACCCCGCATCGGTGGGCGAGCTCGGAGTACAGGGCGGTGTCGGTGAAGTCGGCGTCGAGCAGGGGAGTGGCGAGGCGCGCCGGCAGCCAAACCCGGTCGAGGGCCAGCGGTTCGCCGTCGGCCAGGCGCAGTCGTTCGAGGAACACGAGAGGCGCCGCGGCATCGACGCCGAGGCGGTCCGCCACGACCGCGTCCGCCCGCGTGTCGAGCGTGCGGACCACGCTCTGCTGGCGCTGGCCGGACGCGGTGACAGCGGCGAAGAGGCTGTAGACGGTCCCCACGGGTTGGGCGAACTCCGTGGTCGTGGTGACGCGCGGCGGGCGGCCACGTTCGGCGGTGACCACTCCCTGTTCGCGCATCCGACGCAGCGCCTCCCGCACCGTGTGACGGCTGACCTCGTACTCGGCGACGAGCGCGAGCTCACCGGGAAAGGCGGACGTGAACTCGCCGCGTTCGAGACGGTGCTGCAGGTCTGCGTGCACCTGCGCCCACAGCGGCAAGGCGCTGGTCCGGTCGACGGCCTGAGGGCCGACGGGTGGAGGTGGTCCACGGCGGCTCCCCTTGCCTGAGGCGGTGCCCGGTCGTATGGTGCCTCATAATGTACGGTCATTTGCACAGCACGATCAAGCCCGGCCGACGGAGGATGAAGATGGGCAAGCTCCAGGTAGAAGTGATCGAGACCGGCGACCTCGGCGACCGCAGCTACGTGGCGCACGACGGGCAGACCGCCGTCGTCATCGACCCGCAGCGCGACCTCGACCGCGTCGAGACCGTGCTCGACCGACTCGGGGTGCATTGCGCGCTGGTCCTGGAGACGCACATCCACAACGACTACGTCTCCGGTGGGCTCGAACTGGCCAAACAGCACGACTCGACCTACGTCGTCTCCGGCGCAGATCACGTGCAGTTCGAGCGGCATGCCGTTTCGGACGGCGATCAGCTCGAAGCCGGCTCGCTGCGGATCAAGGTCGTTGCCACCCCGGGCCACACCGACACGCACCTCGCCTACGTCATCGACGACGACACCGACGCACCGGCAGCGGTGTTCACGGGTGGCTCGCTGCTGTACGGCAGTGTCGGCCGTACCGACCTGGTTGACGAGGCGCGCACGGACGAGCTCACCCGCGCACAGTTCCACTCCGCCCGTCGCCTGGCCGACCTGCTCGCCGACGACGCCGGGGTCTACCCCACCCACGGGTTCGGCAGCTTCTGCTCGTCCGGCTCGTCTGCCGGCGGTGAGAGCAGCACGATCGGGGAAGAGAGGGCGCGCAACGACGCCTTGGTCGAGGACGACGAGGACGCCTTCGTGGAGCGGCTCGTTTCCGGGCTCACTGCCTACCCCAGCTACTACGCGCACATGGGTGCACGCAACCGCGAGGGTGGCGGGCCGATCGACCTCTCGCCACCGCAACCCGTCGATCCCGATGAGCTCCGCAAGCGGATCGCGTCCGGCGACTGGGTCGTCGACCTGCGGGACAAGACGGCGTACGCCGGCGGGCACATCGGCGGCACAGTGGGGATCGCCCTCAGCGAACAGTTCTCCACCTACCTGGGGTGGCTGATCCCATGGGGGACATCGTTGACGCTGGTCGGGGACAGCCCCGACCAGGTGGCCGATGCGCAGCGTCAGCTCGTCCGGATCGGCATCGACCGTCCCGACGGAGCGGCCTGGGGTGAGATCTCCGCCCTCGCCGGCAACGGCGAGCTGCGCTCCTATCCGAGCGTGTCCTTTGCAGACCTGAAGCGCGAGGAGGCGTCCGGCGATGGCCCGGCGGTCCTCGACGTCCGACGTCAGGACGAGTGGGACGACGGACACATTCCCGGGGCCACCCACATCCCCATCCACGAGGTCGTCGAACGGCTCGACGAGGTCCCGGCGGCGCCACTGTGGGTGCACTGCGCCAGTGGCTACCGGGCATCGATCGCGGCGAGCCTGCTCGACCGAGCCGGTCACGACGTCGTCCTGATCGACGAGGATTACGACAAGGCCGTCGAGCAGGGCCTCACGACGCAAGACCGCTGACTCATCTCGTATGAGAGCACGATCTCGTTCGAGGGCACCGTCCCGCAGACCCCGTCGCCACCGCCGAGAGGATGACCGCATGACTGCCGCCACGATGACTGCGCCTGACCTGCAGAACCGGATTGGAACGGACGACCTGCGACTGCTCGACGTGCGCACGCCGGGGGAGTTCGAGAGCTCCCGGATCCCGGGGTCTCACAACGTTCCGCTGCCGGTGCTTCCGCGCTACGCAGAGCGGCTCGCCAGCCGCTCCGAGGTGCCACTCGTCGTGCTGTGCCAGACCGGCGCGCGATCGAAGCAGGCCGCCGAGGTCCTCGCGCCGCACGGGGTCGAGGCCCTCGTGCTCGACGGCGGGCTCGCCGCGTGGCAGTCGGGCGGCGGGCAGGTCGAGGAGGGCGAACCCAGGTGGAGCCTCGAGCGGCAGGTGCGCCTGACCGCCGGCGGTCTCGTCCTCGGCAGCATCGTGACGAGCACGGTCGTGCCCCGCGCCAAGTACCTGGCGGGTGCGATCGGTGGCGGTCTGTTCTTCGCCGCCGTGAGCAACACCTGTCTGATGGGCGACCTCCTGGGCAAGCTGCCCTACAACCGCGGCAGCCGGGCCGAGGTCGAAGCCGCCGTCGACAAGCTCACCGGCACGGCGTAGCAACGTGAGGTACGGCTTCGCGATCGACCAGCGCACGTGCATCGGCTGTCATGCCTGCACGGTGGCGTGCAAGACCGAGCACCAGGTTCCGCTGGGACAGTTCCGCACGTGGGTGAAGTACGTCGACCAGGGCGAGTACCCGTCGACGACGCGCGACTTCGGCGTGATGCGGTGCAACCACTGCACGGACGCTCCGTGCGTGAAGGTATGTCCGACGCAGTCGCTGTTCAAGCGTGACGACGGGATCGTCGACTTCGACAGCGAACGGTGCATCGGCTGCAAGGCGTGCATGCAGGCGTGCCCGTATGACGCCATCTACATCGACGCCGACACCAACACCGCGGCCAAGTGCAACTTCTGCGCCCACCGCGTCGACGAGGGGCTCGAACCCGCATGCGTCGTGGTGTGCCCGACCGAGTCGATCTGGGTCGGCGACCTCGACGACCCGCACAGTGAGATCGCCAAGCTCGTCTCGACGCACGACACCGCGGTGCGTGCGCCGGAGCAGAACACCGGTCCGAACGTGTTCTACCTCGGCGCGGACAGAGCCGTCCTCGAGCCGCTCGAAGCCCCGCCTGATGACACCTACATCTGGGCCCAGCCGGACCCGCATCGTCGGGAGGTCGCGGCAGACCTCCCGGTCGACCCCGTGACCCGCGCACGGACCACGCTCAACACCGCGCACCCACGGCCCTGGGGCTGGCGCGTGACCACCTACCTCTGGACGAAGGCGTTCGGTGGGGGCGCTCTGATGATCGCGGCGCTGGCCCTGTTGCTCGGCGTCGATCTGGGCAGCTTGGGCACGGTGATCGCGCCCGCTGTCGCGCTGGTCGGTGTCGCGGTCACGGGCGTCCTGCTCGTGTGGGATCTGAAGCGGCCCGAACGATTCCTCTACATCTTCTTGAAGCCCAACCCCACCTCCTGGCTCTTCTGGGGATCGGTGGTGCTCGCGGTCTATTCGGCGCTCGCCGGGCTCTGGCTGCTGGCCGGGCTGTTCGACCAGACGGAAATGATCAAACTGATCGCGGCCCCCGCCGCCCTGGCCGGGTTCATGACCGCGGCATACACCGGGCTGCTGTTCGGGCAGGCCGAGGGGCGGGACCTGTGGCAGTCCCCGCTGCTCTTCTGGCACCTCGCCGTGCAGGCGGTCATGGTGGGCGCCGGTGCGCTGATCCTGCTCCTGCCCACGGTTCACGTGGGAGCGTCCGGTCAGCAGCTCCTCACCCGTGCGCTGGTGGGTGGGACGGCGGCGCATCTGGCGATGCTCCTCATCGAGTACAGCGGTCGGCATGGCACTCGTGGAGCCGCCGCTGCTGCCCACATGATCACGCGCGGCCGGTACGCACAGACGTTCTGGTTCGGTGCCGTCGCGGTCGCCGGCCTGGCGCTCGTGCTGGCTGCGTTCGACTGGAACGGGTCGGTCACGGCGTCGGCGGCCCTCGCCGCCGTACTGGTCCATCCCGCTCTGGTGGCCTACGAAAGCGTGTTCGTGCGCGCTGGACAGGACGTTCCGCTGTCATGACGCCGTCGCCGTCCAACCCTGTTCGAGAGGAACCTGCATGAGCGTCGACGACGCGCCTCCGTCCCGTCCGGACTCCGACCTGCCGGGGTTCCGGAACAAGTGGGGACTGCGCAACTACCCGCCGGTCAGCGACTGGGACCACCACGTCGAGAACGACGCCCGCGCGCACCCGCGCAAGGTGCCCCATGAGTACATGTTGGTGCCTACGACGTGCTTCAACTGCGAGTCCGCCTGCGGGCTGCTCGCGTACGTCGACAAGGACGACCTGTCCATCCGCAAGGTGGAAGGCAACCCGGCCCATCCCGGTTCGCGCGGTCGCAACTGCGCCAAGGGGCCGGCCACGATCAACCAGATCGACGACCCTGAGCGGATCCTGCATCCGCTCCGCCGCAAAGGCGTCCGGGGCGGCGGAGACTGGGAGCAGGTCTCGTGGGACGACGCGTTGGACGACATCGCCGGCCGGATCCGTCGAGCGATCCAGGAGGAACGTCACGACGAGGTGATGTATCACGTGGGGCGGCCGGGTGAGGACGGCTTCGCCGAGCGGTTCCTGCTCGCCTGGGGCGTGGACGGCCACAACACCCACACCAACATCTGCTCCGCCGGCGCACGGCTGGGGCTGTCACTGTGGGGCGGCTACGACCGGCCCTCGCCCGACCACGCGAACGCCAAGGTCATCCTGCTCCTGTCGAGTCATCTCGAGACCGGTCACTACTTCAACCCGCACGCCCAGCGCATCATGGAGGGCAAGGCGCATGGCGCCAAGCTGGTCGTGCTCGACCCGAGGCTGTCCAACACCGCTTCACACGCGGACATGTGGATGACGCCGTGGCCGGGGAGCGAGGCGGCGATGCTGCTGGCGGTGGCGTCATACCTGCTACGCACCCGCACGATCGACACGGCATACCTCAAGCGGTGGACGAACTGGCAGACCTACCTGACCGAGCTGCACCCCGACGCCGACGTGGACTTCGAGGTCTTCCTCGACAAGCTGACCGCCGACTATGCGGACTACACGTTCGAGTTCGCCGCGCAGGAGGCGCAGATCCCGGTCGAGCAGGTGGCGGAGCTGGCGCGCATCGTGGCCGGCTCCGAAGGCCGGTTGTCGGCCCATGTCTGGCGGTCCGCAGCCGCCGGCAACTATGGCGGCTGGATGGTCGCCCGCGCGCTGTTCTTCCTCGTCGTGCTGACCGGCAGCGTCGGCACCAAGGGCGGTACCAGCCCCAACGGATGGGACAAGTTCATCCCGCACGGCCCCAACATGCCCGGGGGTCACGACCGCTGGAACGAGCTGCTCTGGCCGCGTGAGTACCCGCTGGCCACCAACGAGCTCTCGATGTTGCTGCCGCACTTCCTCAAGGACGGTCGCGGCAAGCTCGACGTCTACTTCTCGCGTGTGTACAACCCGATCTGGACCAACCCGGACGGTTTCAGCTGGATGGAGGCGCTCACCGACGAGGACCAGGTCGGCTGCCACGTCGCGCTGACACCGACCTGGTCCGAGACGGCGGAGTTCGCCGACTACGTGTTGCCGATGGGGCACTCCACCGAGCGCCATGACACCCACTCGTACGAGACGCACGCCGGCAAATGGCTCGGCTTCCGTCAGCCCGTACGACGGGTCGCCATGGAGAAGATGGGACGCAAGTTCACCGACACCCGTGACATCAACCCGGGGGAGGTGTGGGAGGAGAACGAGTTCTGGTTCGAGCTGTCCTGGCGGATCGACCCCGATGGTGCACTCGGGATCCGCAAGTACTTCGAGTCGCCCTATCGTCCGGGTGAGAAGGTCACCGTGGACGAGTACTACCGCTACATCTTCGAGAACAACGTGCCAGGGCTCCCCGCGAAGGCGGCCGAGCTCGGTCTGACCCCGCTCGAGTACATGCGCAAGTTCGGCGTCGTCGAGGTCGAGTCGGAGGTCTACCGCGTCGACGAGCGCGCGTTGACCGAGGCCGAGACGAAGGGCGCGGTCGCCGACGAGCAGGGCGTCCTGCGCAAGCCGGTGACGCTCGAGACCCAGGTGCCGCTGGTCGGCGAGGCCGGCGCGGTCGGTGTCCTGCACGAGGACGGCGAGCCGACCTTCGGGTGGCTGACCCCGTCCCGCAAGCTCGAGATCTACTCGACCGCGATGCGGGACTGGGGCTGGCCGGAGCACGCCACACCGGGCTACATCGAGTCGCATGTGAGCCGGCGCAAGATCGACCTCGATGCCGGCGAGCTCGTGCTGGTCCCGACGTTCCGGCTGCCGACGCTCATCCACACCCGGTCCGGCAACGCCAAGTACCTCAACGAGCTCAGCAACTCCCATCCGATGTGCTCAACAGCGAGGACGCCGCGCGGCACGGCGTGGCCACGGGCAATCTTGTCCGCGTCAACACCCGCATCGGTTACTTCGTCGCCCGCGTCTGGTCCACCGAGGCGATCCGCCCAGGTGTCTGCGCGTTGTCCCACCACATGGGTCGATGGCGGCTGCGGGATGACGAGGGCAGCCGCTGGGTCACCGGCCGGGTTGATCTGAGCCATCCGGCCGGTGACGCGAGCTGGTTCCTCCGGTACGCGTCCGGCGTCGGGTCGTTCGAGTCCGTCGACCCCGACAGCGGGCGGATCTACTGGGACGACCCCGGCGTGCACCAGAACCTGGCGTTTCCCGTTCAACCTGATCCGTGGTCCGGCATGCACTGCTGGCTTCAGCAGATCACCCTCGAGAAGGCCCATGACGACGACCAGTACGGCGACGTGTATGTCGACACCTCTCTGTCCCGAGAGGTCTACGAGGAGTGGTTGACGCACACTCGGGCGACGCTCGGTCCGGACAACCAACGGCGACCGGAGTTCATGATGCGCCCGGTCATGCCCAAGCGCTCCGCCTATCGCGTGCAGGAGACGTCATGACCGCAGCGGTGTCCCGCTCCGGGTGGAACCTGGCATCGGGAAGATCCAGCGAGGCGCGTCGGATGCGAGTCGATGCCGTCGCGGCAGCCGTCGCCGCAGTGATCGAGCCGCAGACGTCGATGTCGGTCGCCGAGCTCGACCTGCTCGACGACGTGGCGATCTCGACTCGTGGCACGGTCACCGTCTCGATGCGCGTTTTCGTCCGCGATCCCCTGGACAACAAGGGCCTGTTCGACCGGGTTCGCCACGCCGTACGCGCCGTCGAGCCGGACCGCGACCTCAGGATCGAAGAGACCCTGCTCGACGAGCGTCGGCGGGTCGCGGTGGGCCAGCAGCTGCGCTCACGAGCCGAGGCTTCGCGGCTGGCAAGCCAACGCCAGGTCTATGCCATCGCGTCGGGGAAGGGCGGCGTCGGCAAGTCGACGGTCACCGCCAACCTCGCGGTCGCGCTCGCCCAACGGGGTCGTCGCGTGGGCATCCTCGACGCTGACGTCTGGGGCTACTCGATCCCACGCCTGATGGGCGTACGCCGACCACCCGTCGCCGTCGCCGGGATGATGCTGCCGGTGCCTGCGCACGGCGTACAGCTGATGAGCGTCGGCTTCTTCGTCGAGGACGACGAGCCCGTGTTGTGGCGTGGCCGATGCTGCACAAGGCGATCGAGCAGTTCACCAAGGACGTCGCCTGGGGGGAGCTCGACGCGTTGCTGGTCGACCTGCCGCCGGGAACCGGTGACGTGCAGATGTCGCTGCTCGAGCAGCTGCCCGAGGCGGCCTTCGTCGTGGTGACCACCCCCCAGGCCGCTGCCGTCGAGGTGGCGGCGCGCGTGGGCCGGATGGCTCTCGACGCACGACTGCGGGTGGCCGGCGTCGTCGAGAACATGTCCGCGGTGACGTGCAGTTGCTGCGGTGCCCGGACCGACGTCTTCGGCAGTGACGGGGGAGCCGAGCTCGCGGCCCGCCTCGGTGCTCCTGTGCTCGGCAGCATCCCGCTCGACGCCGCCACCCGGATCGCCGGGGACGCCGGTACACCGGTGGTGCTGTCGGGACCGGAGTCGCCGGCAGCCCGGGTGTTCGAAAAGATCGCTGTCGATCTGCCCGTGGTGAAACGCAGCCTTCTCGGTCGTTCTCTCCCGCTGAGCGTCGTCTGACCCCGGACCCTGAGGCCGGCCGCCGAGGACAAGGGTCGGCTCAGGGCTGCACCCGATGTCTCGGGTGGCCCCACGAGACACAGTAGGGGTGTCAGGCAGATCGCCTTGGACACCGAGATGAAGGAAGTGCATCAATCATGAACGACATCCGCCAGAGCTTCGCTCAGCAGGGGCTGGTTCGAACACGCGAGGGGCGGGTGCTCGGCGGCGTGTGCAGCGGGCTCGGTCGGCGCTTCAACCTCACGCCGTGGACTGCACGCCTGCTGTTCGTGCTGCTGCTCATGGTCATCCCGGGCAGCCAGATCCTGGTCTACCCCATCCTGTGGATCCTCATGCCCTCGGAGGAAACCGTCAGCGGCCAGCCCCCGCAGGCACAGGGGCACCCGAGCGCCGCCTGATTCTGCCTCGTGGCTGGAGATCACCGGACGCCAATCGTCCGGAAACGGTCCTAGGCTGTCCCCATGACTGCCGAGCCTCCCGCGGATGGCTTCACCATCCGGCCCCTCGCGCCGGACACGTGGCCTGCGTTCGCCGACCTCGTCGAGCGGCACAACGGCGTGTTCGGCGGATGCTGGTGCACCTGGTTCCACACGCTGTCCCGCGACAAGGACCGCACCTACGAAAGCAACCGTGACCTCAAGTGCCAGCTGGTCGAGCGACGGCAGGCCCACGCTGCGCTGGTCTTCGATGGCGACGAGGCAGTGGCGTGGGCAGAGTACGGGCCACCAGAAGAGCTGCCCAACATCCATCATCGACAGGAGTACGAGGCTGGCCTGGTCACGGCACCGGACTACCGGATCACCTGCATCTTCGTGGACCGGCGCTACCGGCGACGCGGCGTCGCGGCGCTGGCGCTGCGAGGAGCGCTTGACCTGATCGCCGAAGCGGGCGGCGGGGTGGTCGAGGGCTACCCGCACGACATGTCGAAACAGCCGGAGGGCAAGAAGATGTCTGCCTCGTTTCTCTACAACGGCACTCGCAGGATGTACGAGGAAGCGGGCTTTGCCTTCCAACGGTCCAAGGGTCAGAAGAACTGCGTGATGATCCGGACCCTCGCTCCCGCCTGACCGGGTTCGGCCCTGCGACGGTGCAGCCGCGTGGTGGCTATTTCGCTGCGTAAACTGTCGGCTCGTATGCCCGTCTGTGATCTCGACGCGTCCCGTTCGACCCGAAGGACTGAGCCGTGCCCGACCGACCTGAGATTGTCTGCATCTGCGGCTCTGTCC
>JANLYC010000074.1:0-11597 GCA_031365435.1 Nocardioidaceae bacterium | reverse complement strand
CGACCCAGACCCACTACCAGCAGGTCGTCGCCGGTGCCGACGTCCTCAACGGTCAGGTGACCGTGCTGCGCGACCAGTCAGGTGCCGTGACCAGTGTCATCGGCGCGCACTACGACGGACTCACCCCGGTGAACTCCGTGAAGCTCGCAGCCGCGGACGTGAAGGCGAAGGCGGCGCAGCTCGTCGGTGTCGCCGGCACGCGCTCCGCGAACTTGCAGCTCGACCCGCGCGACGGTCGCCTGTTCTACACCGTCGAGACCCAGCGGTTCGCCCATCGCTGGGTGCAGTGGATGGACGCCGCGACCGGCAAGGTCGAGAAGTCGTATGACGCGATCGCTGAAGGCGACGGCGTCGGCGTCAAGGGTGACCAGAAGACCATCGACACGACGCAGGCCAACGGCGTGTGGCAGCTGATCACCGCCGACGGTCGGCAGAAGACGTACGACGCCAAGAACGGCACCACCTTGCCGGGCGATCTGATGACCGACACGGACAACCACTGGAACCTGAACGTTCCGGGCAACGTCAGCCCAAGTCAGCCACCCGGCGTCGACGCGCACTACTACGCGGGCCTGATCGACGACTTCTACGGGGCGGTCTTCCACCGCAACAGCATCGACAACGCCGGCATGCCGATCATCTCGACCGTCCATTACGACAAGGGCTACTGCAACGCCTTCTGGAACGGTCAGCAGATGACGTACGGCGACGGCGACGGCGTGGCGTGCAAGCCGCTGTCCGGCGGTCTCGACGTGGTCGGGCACGAGCTCACCCACGGTGTCACCGAGTTCACCTCAGGCCTGATCTACCAGGGCGAGTCCGGAGCGCTCAACGAGTCCTTCAGCGACATGATGGGCAACACCTCGGAGTTCTTCGCCGCCAGCCGCGGTCTCGACCCTGCTGCTCGGCCGGACTGGCTGATCGGCGAGGACGTCATCCCTGCCGGTGTGTATGGCGGCACGACCGCCGGCTTCCGCAATATGGGTGACCCCCAGGATGACGGCGACCCCGACCACTACTCCGAGCGTTACACGGGCACGTCGGACAACGGCGGCGTCCACACCAACAGCGGCATTCCCAACCACGCCTACTACCTGGCGGTCAACGGCGGCAAGAACGCGGGCTGCGACACCACAGGTTCCGGCGGGCACACCCACACCGCCGACTGTGGCGTGACCGTGCCGGCGCTCGGGCTCGCCAAGGCGGAGCAGATCTTCTACAAGGGCTTCACGAGCATGACGGAGTACGCGAACTTCTGCGACGCTCGCTCGGCCACCCTCGCAGTTGCCGGCAAGAGCAGGAAGGCCATTGACAAGGCGTGGGCCGCGGTCGGCGTCAAGACCGGCTGCACCCCGGGTGTCCCGCCACCGCCGCCGTGCACCAGCGACCCGAACGCGCAGATCCCGTTCGAGTCGCCGCACCCGTACGGCAACAACGGTGACTGCACCTGGACGTACAACAACGGCACCGCCGGGTTCGCGTTCCACTTCGACCAGCTCGAGACCGAAGCGGGTTACGACTACGTCGTGATCTACGACGGCAACGGCACCGAGCTGGCCCGGTATGACGGAACGCATCCGCTCGGCCAGACGACGCCTTGCATCACCACGGCGGTCGGCAAGGTCCGGTTGATCACCGACCCGGGTGTGACCGACAAGGGCTTCCACGTGGACTCCGTGTCGGCCTGCTGACGCGGCGAGTCTGCCGCGGCTGAGGACGGGCGCGAGGTCTCCCCGAAAGTTGTGGGGAGACCTCGCGCTGTCCGTTGCGGCGCCAGTGCACCGCGGAGCGCCAATGCGGGGATCACCCCTCTTCGGGCAGGGGGAGGCTGTGGATCAGCGCTATCTTCCACTCACCGCCTGCACGCCGGAACACGAAGGTGGTCGGTGCCGACACCGACGCGGTGCGACCCTCGAAGGTGTAGCTCTGATCGAGCCAACACGTGACGATGCCGGCGTCGCCCCACGTGACGGAGTGGACGTCACTCAGACTGGACTTCAGGTCGGACAGCATCGGCCCCATCTGTTTGAAGTACTCGTGCACGTCGGCGCTGCCCCGCATCCACCGACGGGAGATCTCGTCGACCTCCTGAACATCATCGGTGAACAACTCGGCCACCGCGTCGAAGTCCATGCGATCGACGTCCTCGAACATCCGCCTGACGATGTCCTCGAGCTCGTGATTCATCGATGCCTCCTCTCAAGGATCTCATCCCCTGCTGCATCTCGGGCACCCTGATCATGCGCCCATGAGACGGGGTCGACAATGACCCGATCGGCCTACTCCACCCTGGCGTGCGACGGCGACTTCGCAGCGCCGGGAATGTCGGTGGTCGGGCATACGGTCGAATGACACCGATCGAAAGGACCGAGATGCTCGACGCACGCACGACCGCTCTGCAGGACGAGCAGGAAGCGCCGACACGCGCACGCACACACGGTCAGGGACTGCGCAGACGGCGGATGTCCCGGCGCCCATCGACTTTCAGAGACTGGCCAGAAGTGATAAAAAAGGCACAACTGCCATCTAGGAGCCCGTATCAAGCGTCCCTTCGTCACCCTCACGCTGGCCCTGTTGCTCGGAGGGCTCGTCGCGGTTTCACCAACCCCGTCCAGCGCCCAGACCCGCATCGTCTCGCTCAGGGTCCAGCAGTTGACGGCTGCCGTCACCGCCCCCAAGGTCTTCACCCTGGCGCGGCCCGCAGATCACGTTGCCGTGTACTGGCAGGGCAACCCGCAGGCGCGGGTGTCGCTGGCCATCTCGACTGACGGCAGTCGGTTCGCCCCCGCCGTCGCTGCCGGACGCGACGATCTCGGCGCCGAGCGCCACGACGGTACGACGTACGGCGCGGTCCAGGACGCGCGGGGCGCGGTCGCCGTGCGGGTGAGCAGCGACCGGCCGCTCGGTCGGCTGACTCTGCTGACCATGGCCGACGGCGCGCAACAGACCCAGACCTCGCTGATCCCGGACAGCGCCCGGGCCGCCACCGACGAGCCCCCAGTGGTCTCGCGAGCCCAGTGGGGTGCCGATCCGCAGTACATGACGTGGGCACCGCAGTTCTACGCGACGAAAAAGCTCATCGTGCATCACACGGCCACGTCCAACGACTACGTCGACCAGGCTGGCGCAGAGAGCCAGCTTCGATCGATCTACTACTACCACGCGGTAACTCAGGGCTGGGGCGACATCGGCTACAACTTCCTCATCGACAAGTTCGGCAACGTCTACGAAGGCCGCTACTCACGCGACTACGCCGGAGCCAACCCCAGCGGTGACGACGTCAACGGAAACGGTGTCACCGGCGCTCATACGAGCGGCTGGAACTCCGGCACCGTCGGCGTCGCCATGCTTGGCACGTTCACCAACCAGGACGTCACGCCGGCCGCCCGAGCATCGCTCGAGGCCCTGCTTGCGTGGGAAGCCAACCGCAACGGCATCGACCCGCGGGCCACCCAGACCTTCGTCAACCCCGTGAGCGGCGCCACCATCACCACGCCGAACATCGCCGGCCATCGCGACTACGCAGCGACCGAGTGCCCGGGCGGCACCTTCTACGCCACGCTGCCGACCATCCGCTCCGACGTAGCCGCGCGGATCTCCGGGACCCCGCCGCCGGCTGACACCGTCGCGCCGTCCGCACCCACTGGCGTGACCGCGGTGCCTGGCCGCAGCAGCGTGACGCTGTCGTGGACTGCCTCGACGGACAACGTCGGCGTGGCCGGCTACCGGGTCTACCGCGCCAAGTCGTCGACCGGCACCTATACCCAGGTGGCGACGACCACCAGCACGTCGTACGTCGATGGCTCACTGGCTCGACGCACCACTTACTACTACAAGCTGCGGGCCATCGATGCGGCCGCCAACCTCAGCGCCTACAGCCAGGTGGTCTCCGCCCGCACGACCTGAGGTCGCCCGCATGGCTGATGCCGCGAAAATGCAATGCAGGCGCGAAGCTCGGGTGGCTACCGTTCGTGGATGACTGTCCAGCCAACAGGTGGACTGCGCCTTGAGTTCAGCACCGACCCGGCCGAGTTCTTGGCGGCTGCCGGCGATCACTTGGCCGCTGACCCGGTCGTGAACACGGTCGTGACGGCTACCGTCCACGTCGCCATCGCGGAACGCGCCGCCGGGATCCCTCAGCCCGCTCGCGACTGGTGGCTGGTCATCCTCGACGACTCCGGCGCGGTCGTCGGGACCGCGATGCGTACGGCCCCCTTCGAGCCCTACCCGCCATACCTGCTACCGATGCCGGACGAAGCCGCGATCCGCGTTGCCGACGCGTTGCATGGGCGCGGCGAGGAGGTCCTCGCCATCAACGGAGCCCTACCTGCTGTGGAGGTGTGCGCGAGCGCGCTGGCCCGCCTCACCGGTCAGCGCGCTCAGATCCGTCAGGGCATGCGTCTGCACGAGCTCCACCAGCTGTCGATGCCCGCGCGAGCAGCCGGCGAGCTGGTGGCTGCCACTGAAGACGACGTCGACCTGGCCATTGAGTGGTTCGCCGCCTTCATGGTCGACGCGGACGAGCAGGCGGGGCACACGCCCGGCACGAATGCCCACGAGGTACCCGACCGCGCCGACATGCTGCGGCGCATCGCAGCCGGCCGGATCTGGTTCTGGATCGATGGCACCGGGACGCCCGTCCACGTCACGGGCACCAGCCCGCCGTCGTTCGGGGTGGTCCGGATCGGTCCGGTCTACACACCACCGCACGAGCGAGGTCGGGGCTGGGCGAGCAATGCCGTCGCCGAGCTGTCGCGGCGGATCCAGACGGCGGGCGAGCGCGCCTGCCTGTTCACCGACCAGGCGAACCCGACCTCGAACAAGATCTACGCGGCACTGGGCTATCAACCCGTCGTCGACATGGCCCACGTGCGCATCCACTCTCGTTGAACCGTGAGTTGTGGCTCCTCGAAACGTGCAAGAACGGTCGTACGACGCGGAGCCCGGACGAGTTCACGACTCGAAGGGTTGCAGTGCCGAGCTCACGACGACGGTGCCCGACCCGTAGCGCTGGTCGAGTCGCCGCTGGAGAGAGCCGTCGTCCCAGATCACGGTCGCCTCGACATGGTCGTTGCCTGCGTTGGAGTAGAGCAGGCCGGACTCGGATGAAAGGTCACTCTGGATCTGCTGCAGCTCGCGCTCGGTGTGCTGCGCCTGGCTTACGCAGAGCGCGCCACCCCACGTCTGCCTGAGCTCGAGCGCCGCAGCACGGAGGTCCCCTGTCACCGCGATGTTGAGCACGAGCTGGGTGGGATCGTTGAGCTCGCCTGCGTTGCCGGGCGTGACGCCACCATCCATGGCTGGATTGATCGACTGGTCGACCCAGGCGCCCGCGAAGTCGGACCGCGCCTGGGCCCGCCGCAGGGTCTCGTCGAGACTGGCCTGGGTGGTCAGCGACGGGTCGACGACCCGCCATCCGCCACTCGGGGCCGGGCACGGTGTCTGAAACTCCGGTGTCACGACTCCCGACGAGGGGAGGCCGGCGCCGTCGTACTCGGGACCGCGCATGGCCGGACGAGTGAGCGTGAACGTCCCAGCCCCAGAGTCATAGGTACCGATCACCACGAACTCGCCCCACCGGACACCGTTCGCATGGTCGAACCCGGTGACCCTGTCCCAGTCCCAATTCAGTACGTCGGGGCCGCTGCACTGCGGCGGGTAGGACTCCATGACGCCGCCGAGACACAGCTGCGGACCGTTCGTGCCGTCATCGAGGACCGTCCCGCGGCCGATCAGCTCACCCGACTTTCCGCCGGGCGCTCCCCCGATGTTGCGGTGCTTGTCGCCTGACGGAGAGTCCGCGTTGTTGGCGGCAAAGGCGATCGCGACCACGACCGCTGCCACGACGGCGGCCGCGCCGACCGTGACCAGGCCGGCACGCGGCCCGCGACGAGTCGGGCCGCGCTCGTGCGAAATCTGTTCCGGGACTTGCTCCGTCATGCTGCCTCCCACGACTGGTTGTCCCCTTCTGACGCGTCCGAACCCCGCACGGCTCCCCCGTTTCCGCTGCCGCCCCCTCCTTACCGCTGCCGCCCCCTCCCTACCGCTGCCGCCCCTCCCCGCGAATTGCGGGAAAGTGCGGCGCGACACGCCGCGGCAGGGCTGCACTTTCCCGCAATTCCGGGGGCTTGACGGGAGCGAAGGCCAACCGCGACCTTGCCAGATGCGTTAGTCACGACTAACGTATTCGGATGTGACCGACCCCTTGCTGGCCGCTGCCGAGCCGAACCGGCGACGGATCCTGCAGCTGCTGGCAGCTCGGGCTCGGACCGTCTCGCAGGTTGCCGCCGAGTTCCCAGTGACGCGCTCGGCGATCTCACAGCACCTGGCCGTGCTGGCCGACGCCGGACTGGTCGAGGCAGAGAAGGTCGGTCGCGAACGGATCTACCGAGTCGTGCCCAAGGGCCTGCAGAAGCTGCAGGCCGAGATCGACAGGTTCTGGACCAACGAGCTGGACCAGCTCGTCACCGACGCCCATTCACAGAGGAGCAGGCCATGAGCTTCACCAAGATCGCAGTCCTTCCCGTCTCACCGGACGAGGCATTCGCCCTGATCACCGAGCCGGAACGGCTGCGCCGGTGGCAGACCGTCTCGGCAGCAGTGGATCTCCGAGCGGGCGGCGCCTACCGCTGGACGGTCAGCCCGGGGCACGTGGCAGCCGGGACGTTCAAAGAAGTGGAGCCGGGCAGGCGCATCGTCTTCGGCTGGGGTTGGGAGGGTAGCGACGAGCTTCCTCCGGACGCCTCCACGGTGACCATCACCATCGAGCCGACCGACGGTGGGTCGTTGGTGACTCTGGTGCACGAGGGCTTGAGCGAGGCCCAGGCCGTGATGCACGCCGAGGGTTGGCACCACTACGTCGACCGCCTCGAGATGGTCGCCGTCAAGGGCGACGCCGGACCGGACGAGTGGGCGTTCGCCCCCGAGAACCTGGACCCGATCGTCGCGTCCGAGGCCGCGCTCGCCGTGCTGCAGCCCGTCCTTCGCGGACTGACCCAGGAGGACCGGCCGAAGCCGACCCCGTGCAGCGAGTTCAGCTGCCACGAGCTGGCCGAACACCTCATGGCGTCCATCGCCCAGCTCGGAGCGATGGCCGGCGTCCAGGTGGTCAACCCCGAAGCGGGCTCGCTGGAGAACCGCGTGTCGGTGATGGCTGCGCAGGCAATTGACGGGTGGCGCCAGGTCGACCTCGACGGCACCGTCCCCGGGCATGGCAGCGACATGCCGGCTGCCTTCGCGGCGAGCATCCTGCCCGTCGAGCTCGTCCTGCACGGCTGGGACCTCGCTCAGGCCAGCGGCCAGCGGCTGCACATCTCCGACGAGCTGGTGGGCTACCTGACGGTCCTCGCCGAAGGGCTCGTGCCCGGTGGCCGTGAAGGCGGCTCGTTCGGGCCCGAGGTGACACCCGCACCGGGCGCGAGCCCGGTGGACCGCCTCGCAGCGTACGCCGGTCGAGCACCGATCTCGGCCTAGACACATCAATCTCATCAGCAGCAACCACACAAGGAGAATCGACATGACCAAGTTCGTGTACATCTACCACGCACCGATGACTCCCGCCGACGCCATGCCTGCCTCGTCTGAGCAGATGGAAGCCGTCATGGCCGAGTGGATGGCCTGGGGCGGCAAGGTCGGCGACGGCATGATCGACTTCGGTACTCCGCTGGCCGGCGGCGTCCGGGTCAGCCCCGGTGGTTCCACGTCTGCCAGCACACGCGAGGTGGCCGGCTACTCGATCATCGAAGCCGAGGACATGGACGCCGCGCTCAACCTGGCCAAGGACCACCCGCACCTCAACATGCCGGGAGGCTGCGAGATCGAGGTCCACGAGTGCCTGCCTGTCCCTGGCATGTGACGCCTCAGGCCGGTTCGCCTGCCATTCCGGGACATGGTTCGAGCGCGCCCAGATGCTCATGCTATTGATCGACTTCGTGGGGAACATCGGCAGATGTACGAAGCGATGTTCCCGTCTCCACCGGGGAATAAGGGGGCGTCGGGCCGCGTGCGGCCCGGTGGCATGATCACATCCCGGGGGGCGCGTCTCCCCCGACGCGTACGCACAACGAAACGGTATGACGCATGAAACCGCACCACGAATGGCACACCCGCTCAGACGAGGTGGCCGCCTGCACTGTCGAGGCCGCGCATCGGCGCGATCACCAGCACCTCGGCGCCGACGACGAGTGCCATCCCCACGTCATCGAGGTCGTCCGCCTCGGCGAACGCGCCGTCATGGTCTGTCATGACTGTCGGTCCGACTCCGGGTTCATCGCCCCCCGCGACGCCGACCACCTGGCGTACGAGCACCGACAGGACACCGCCGCCGAGCCCGTTTGGCAGGCGGAGCTCGACGAGTCCGTCGTCTGAGCCCTTGCGGCTGAAGGCTCGCGTCACCGGTCTCGCGAGCCTTCAGCCGCAAGCTTCACCCGTCTGTGTCAGGACGGAATGAGGTCTCGGCCTCCGCGGCAGCCTTGATCGCGTCGAGCGTGGTGATGATCCCGGCGCGCTGCTTCTTCGGTAGGCCGAGCACGGCGTACATCACCTTCATCCCCAGGGCGCCCCGCTCGGGCGGAATCACCTGCATCTTGTGCGTGAGGTGCGTGCCTCCGACGGCCGGCGCGAGGGTGTAGCTCCAGAACACGCGCCCACCCTCGCCACGCTTGTCCTCCTTGAACGGCGGATAGCTGACCCAGGCGAACTCGCGGTCAGGGTTGACCTTGATGACGTCGGACGGCGCGTCGAACTTCTGGGGACCGAACCTCTCGTGCGCGATCCACCGATCACCGACGTGAGGCAGCCCGTCGAAGTCGATGACCTTGGTGATGCTCTTCGGACCGGCGAACTCCGGGTGCCGTTTGACGTCGGTCACCAGCGCCCACACGACGTCTGCGGCGGTGTCGATCTGGATGCTCTCGCTGATGTCGACCAGTGGCGCCGGTATCGCCATGACGTCCTCCTCGGTTCGTGGCTGGTGTGAGGATGCTCGCTGTCGTCCGGGTCTGCAAGATGGTCGCAGCAACCCCGAGATCGCGACTGAGCTCGGGGTCAGCCTCAAGACGGTGCAAAACCACGTTTCGAAGGTGCTGACCAAGATGCAGGTGCGTGATCGCACCCAGGCCGCTTTCCGCATCAGGGGGCTTTGACCAGGCCTTTTGCTCGTGCTCGCTGTCTTGGCGGAGAGCTCGGGTGGATTCCGGACCGTCGAGGCAGGGCTACAGTGGCAGACATGCCCACCTTGGAGTCGATCAGCCGCAAAGACGTGACCCGCAGCATCGCCGAGTACGAGCGGCTTGGGCAGGACGCGTTTCTGACCGCGCACGGCTTCGGACCGGCCGACGAGTACGCCCTGATCCACGACGGCCGGAGCTACGACTCCAACGCCATCGTCGGCGTCGCCTACCGCTATGCCATCGGCCCGGCGTTGGAGAGCACCGAGTTCAGCGGCGGCGAGGAAGGCGCAGTCCAGGTGCTGCGCGATCTCGGCTTCATCGTCAGGGGTGGCAAGCCGTCGGAGGAGGAGGGCTACACCGATGCCTCCGCCGTCGGAAGTGAAGAGGCTCGAGCCAGCTGGGCGCTGGCTGCGCGCGAGGTCCTCGTCGACACCGCGAAGTCCTACCACGCGGTCGTCACCTACAAGGAGCTCTCGAGGCTGGTCCAGCAGATGACGCGCATCCAGACCACGCAGCTGATGCACTATTGGGTCGGCGACGTTCTCGGCCGCGTCGCGCGAGACTGCGCCGAGCGTGGCGAGCCCCTCCTGTCGTCGTTGTGCATCGACTCATCCGGCAGCGTTGGCGGGGGGTACGCCGGGCCGGTCCTCGACATACGTGGAGAGACGCCGGACGATCCGGACCAGCACGCAGCAGAGGAAAGGCTCGCGTGCTACCGGCACTTCGGCGCCAAGATCCCCGCTGACGGTGGCATTGCGATGCTCACCGCGCAGCTGAGCGCGAAGCGGGACCGCCTCCAGTCGACCGCCCGCGCGGCCCTGCGGCCGGCGTCCTTGTGCCCCGTGCACCACGTCGAGATGCCCGCGACCGGCATCTGCGAAGACTGCGAATAGCTCTCCCGCCCGGGGCCGGCGAGCTAGTTCCCTGGCGCTAGCCGGATGGGGCGCGGACGACAAACCTGACGTTCTCGCCAACGTGTTGGGTGCCGTGACGGTGCCCGTACCCGTAGGTGACGTCGACACCCCACACCATCACGATGCCTGGTCGCGTCGGTCGGATGGTCACGACCAGCTGATCGTTGAAACCTTCCTTGCGAATGCGCAGGCGGGCACCGTCGGGATCGACCACCTTGCTGCACCACTTCGATGGGTCGCCGTAGACGCTGCCAATGAGGCCGACGTCCCACGATCGATCGATCGTGCACACCGACACGGTGATGCTGGCTTCGGCCGAGTTGACCAGCACGCGGGGGTACGCAGAGTCCACGGTGATGGTGACCGGCTTCCCTCGCGCATAGGACATTCCCACGTTCATCGGCTTGTCAGCGGAGATCTTGCCCCACATGCCGGCCTGACCGAAGTCGTTGGTACGGAAGACGTGCGGGTCGCGCCAGGCGTGCCATCCTGCGTTCGCTGCGGTGCCCATCCCGACGAGAGCGCCGGCGAGCACAATCGCGACGAGCGTCCGGGTACGCCCCCGTCGCCCGAAGATCCCCTCTGGTTCGCGCATCTGTTCTCCCTTGCCGACCCAGCCCTCAGTATGTCGATCGCGTGGGTCAGAGCGGTGGTTGTCGCCCACCGACTGCCCGGCCTGGCGAGGTCGGACGCATGGCGTTGACGACGCTGACCGAGCGGAGCACTCTCGAACTGCGTCACTCGACGTTGCTCGACGGGGGGATCATCATGGGCATCTTCTTCGACAGGCCCACCATCACCGAAGCGACCATCTCGGCCGCGATCCAAGACGCCCTCACCCAGGACGCAGCCACGATGGACGTGGCAGCGGAAGCCGCGGCGCGGACCGAGCAGCTTCAGCCGCACGACGGCGGTTTGAAGGTCGTTCGCCTGCTCGCCTCCGTGGCCATTCTCCTCGCCTTCGTCGTAGCCGCCGTCTGGACGGACGCGACGGGCCTGGATGACTCGAGCAAGGCGTTGTTCGGGTTCGCCACCACGATCATGGGTGTGATCGTCGGGCTGCTCGCCGGCGAGAACGGCACCAGCCACTCTTGACTGTCGGACAAACGGCGAGCACCGTCGCAATGACGGTCGAAGTGGCTGGACGCCTCCAAGGGGACCCGCCGTCCGGAGCGCCGTCGCCGATTGCTCAACAGGTGCTTGGGGGGAAGACATGAGCAAGGAACTCCACGACCCGCGGCAGACTCTGCGTTCGCGGTTCTGGCTCGAAGCGACCCTGGCCGCAGCCAGCGGCGCGCTCCTCGTCCTCACGCTGGTGTGGCACGACTGGATCGAGCTCGTCCTCAGGGTCGATCCTGATCACGGCGATGGCTCTCTCGAGCTGTTGGCCGTCCTCGCTCTCCTGCTGGCCGCCTCCGCCGCCTCTGCGCTCGCGAGGCGCGACTGGCGGCGTACTCGCCCGACTCGACCGCAGGTCGGGAGCTCCTGAGCGCTCTCCGCGAGGATCCCGCCG
>JANLYC010000043.1:0-4900 GCA_031365435.1 Nocardioidaceae bacterium | reverse complement strand
TGCCGGCCGCCAACGCCGCCGCCCCGCCCCTCCCCCCGCCCCCCCCCCCCGCGAATGGCGGTAAAGTGCTGGCAGCGTCCGGCGGGTCGACCTGCGCTTGCCCGCAATTCGCGGGGACGGTCTCGGCGCTGGGCTTTGTATCGTGGAACCAGCCGGCGGGGCCAGGTGCTCGTACTCAGCACAGGCACGATGTTCCCCGCCGTTGAGGACGACTCATGAAGCCCGACACTCTGGAGTACGAAGGCTTCGTCGTCGCGCGCTATCGCAGGCTGGTACGGGCGGCGGTACTGCTCGGCTGTAGTCGCCAGGACGCCGAGGACGTCACCCAGGACACCCTGATCAAGTGCTACACCTCCTGGGCTCGCGTGAGCTCAGCCGATGATCCGGACGCATACGTGTATCGGATCCTCGTCAACGGCATCACCCGTGGCCGCCGGCGCAAATGGCGTGGCGAGCTGCCGTTCGAGAGGTTGCCGGAGCCGGATCCGGCAGCTGACCTGGCCACCGGCGTCTCGGTCGGACACACCGTGCGAGCGGCACTGGCGCGACTGGCTCGCGAGCAACGTCAGGTTCTGGTACTGCGGTACTTCGTCGACCTCACCGAGGCGCAGATCGCCGGTGTACTCGGCATCGCGCAGGGCACGGTCAAGAGCCGCGCGGCCCGCGCGATCGCAGCATTGTCAGACGATGTCTCGCTCAGCGATCTGCTGGCGAAGCCGCCTCAGCCTGCCTGCCAGGAGTCGACCGTTCACGAGGAGGACCGATGATCCGCGACGACGAGATCGCATCGCTGCTGCAAGCCGGGACCGACGACATCGACGTCCGTATCACGCCGCCCGACACGTTGGCCGAAGCCGGCGATCGCAGGCTTCGCCGACGGCGCGTCGTCGGGGCTGTCGGGGTGGCGGCGATCATTGCTGCGGTCGCCACGGGGGTAGCCCTGAACTCGGGTTCGAACCCGGACGCCGTAGGTCCGGCCACCGGTCCTCGGCATCCGGTCGTATCGCCAGGCTCTTGCGTCGCGACCGTTCCGAGTCGGGTGTTGCCGCCCTGGGCCCGCGCGGGGTTCAGTGAGGCGCGGCCGCGGGTGGCCCATGTGCTCGGGAGAGACGGCAACATAGCCGCCATCTTGTTCGCGCAGCCGCTGACGGCGACACCGGCTGCCGATCACAACAACAAGATCCTGTGGGTCTCGGCGCCGCAAACAGACGGCGACGTGAACGTCACGGGCCCACCCGACCTACGCATCGAGGCCCGGCTCGCGGATGGTTCAGAGACCGTCACGCGGACCGTGGCCGGTGGCCCAGGTCCGTCGATCGTCGACCTACCGAAGGCCGGCTGCTGGCACTTGACGCTGCATTGGAGCGGTCATACCGACAGCCTCGACCTCGCCTACATCGCGCCCCGGTGATCGAGGCGGTGCTTGGGGCGCTGTCTCCGGCCGCCCCCTCCCGCGAATTGCGGGAAACTGCAGGCCATTCGGCGGGAGGAACCTGCACCTTCCCGCAATTCGCGGGAGGCGATGCCCTGGGCGAGCACCGGCGCCCGCAAGACCGGTCACTGAGGCCAGCTCCTGCTGGTTCGGAACGTGGCTGCGGTTTGACCTCCCAAGGAGCGCAACTCTGTTCCAAACCGGAAGGGCACTGCGCCGTCAGCCGCCGGTGATGTCGTCGAGCTGCACGACGGCGTATCCCGCTTCGTCCGACGCCGCCAGGTCGACAGACGCGAGCAGGGCCCAGTCGTGGAAGCCCTCGGGGTCGTGCAGGATCTGCCGCACGTGCCAGCTGCCCGGCTCGGAGGTGTCGTCGATGATCAGCAGGCCCGGACCTCTGGCGTCGGCATCGGTGCGGAGCTCGGCGTGCTCCGCCCAGTACGGCGTCAAGGCGGTCTGCCAGTCCTCCGCGTCCCACCCGGCGTCGGCGTCGAGCTCGCCCAGCGCGGCCCAGTCACGCCGCGCAGCCAGCTCGACGCGGCGGAACATCGCATTCCGCACGAGGACCCGGAAGGCACGGGCGTTACCGGTCACCGGCCTGACGTCGGGTTCCAGGGGCGGTCGTACCAAGCCCGTCGGGTCGATGTCCTCCCCGGCTGCGAGCTTCTCCCACTCGTCGAGCAGTGAGGAGTCGACCTGTCGGGTCAGCTCACCCAGCCACGCGATGACATCCTCGAGCTCCTCGTTGCGAGCCGCCTCGGGAACGGTGTGGCGCAACGCTCGATACGTGTCGGCGAGATACCTCAGCACCAGCCCCTCCGACCGGGCCAGGCCGTAGAAGCCGACGTACTCGACGAACGTCATCGCGCGTTCGTACATGTCGCGCACCACGGACTTCGGCCGCAGCGGGTGGTCGGCGACCCACGGATGGCCCTTGCGGTACGTCTCGTAAGCCACGGCGAGGACGTCGGCCAGCGGCTTGGGATGGGTGACCTCGTCGAGCAGCTCCATCCGCTCGTCGTACTCGATCCCTTCGGACTTCATTACCGCCACGGCCTCACCGCGCGCCCTGTTGAGCTGAGCGGCGATGACCTGTCGCGGGTCCTCGAGCGTCGACTCGATGACCGACACCACGTCGAGGGCGTACGTGGGCGACTCAGCGTCGAGCAGGGCCAGCGAGGCGACCGCGAAGGCCGAGAGCGGCTGGTCCAACGCGAAGTTCGGTTGCAGGTCGACCGTCAGTCGAACCCCGCGGCCCGACTCCTCGGGCTCGGGCAGCCGTTCGACCACGCCACCGGCCAGCAGCGCCCGGCTGATCGCGACGGCGTGCCGCATGTGGCGCAGCTGCGCGGCGCGGTCCTCGTGGTTGTCGGCGAGCAGCCGGCGCATGGCCGCGAACGGGTCGCCGGGACGGGCGATGACGTTGAGGAGCATGGAGTGAGTGACGGCGAAGCTCGACGTAAGGGGCTCCGGCTCGGCGTCGACGAGCTTGGTGAAGGTCCGCTCACCCCAGCTCACGAACCCCTCGGGTGCCTTCTTGCGTTGCACCCTGCGCAGCTTCTTCGGGTCGTCACCGGCCTTCTTGACCAACCGGGCGTTCTCGACCTCGTGCTCAGGTGCTTGCACGACGACGCTGCCCAGGGTGTCGTAGCCGGCCCGACCCGCCCGGCCGGCGATCTGGTGGAACTCGCGCGCGCGCAGATGTCGGGTACGCACCCCGTCGTACTTGGTGAGACCGGTCAGGACCACGGTTCGGATCGGAACGTTGATGCCGACGCCCAACGTGTCGGTGCCACAGATGACCTTGAGGAGCCCTGCCTGGGCGAGTGTCTCGACCAGCCGCCGGTAGCGCGGCAGCATCCCCGCATGGTGGACGCCGATCCCCATCCGGATCAGCCGGCTCAGCGTGCGGCCGAAGCCGGCCGCGAACCGGAAGTCCCCGATGAGCTCAGCGATCCGGTCTCGCTCCTCCCGGGTGGCAACCTTGAGGCTGGACAGCGCCTGCGCTCGTTCGATCGCCTCGGCCTGGGTGAAGTGCACGACGTACACCGGCGCCTGGTGGGTGGTCAGCAGCTCCTCTAGCGTCTCGTGGATCGGCGTGGCGACATAGGAGAAATGCAGCGGCACGGGCCGCTCGGTCGACGCGACGATAGCGGTGCGCCGCCCCGTACGACGGGTGAGGTCGTCTCGGAAACGCGTCATGTCGCCGAGCGTGGCCGACATCAGCACGAACTGCGCCGCGGTCAGCTCGAGCAGCGGCACCTGCCACGCCCAGCCGCGGTCGGGCTCGGCGTAGAAGTGGAACTCGTCCATCACGACGAGCCCGATGTCGGCGGCGCTGCCCTCGCGGAGTGCCTGGTTGGCCAGCACCTCGGCAGTGGCCGTGATGATCGGCGCGGTCGGGTTGACGGCGGCGTCACCGGTGAGCATGCCCACGTTCTCGGGGCCGAACAGGTCGCAGAGGGCGAAGAACTTCTCCGAGACGAGGGCCTTGATCGGGGCCGTGTAGTAGCTGCGGCGGCCGTGGGTCAGGGCCGCGAAGTGAGCGCCTGCCGCCACGAGGCTCTTCCCGGACCCGGTCGGGGTCGCGAGGATGACGTTGGCGTCGTCGACGATCTCGATCAACGCTTCGGACTGGGCCGGGTAGAGCGTGAGCCCCTGCTCGACCACCCAACCCTCGAATGCGTCATACACCGCATCAGGCGTCGGTTCGACAGGGATGCGCCCGGTGAGGGGCGCGGCGGCTTCGGGAGGCGGCATCCGACCCATCCTCCCGTGCCGCCCTGGGAGACGCGTCACCGGTTGTCAACGGCGGTGCAGCGTCTCACCCGGACAGCGTGGGAGACCGGTACCGCTCGTCGGCCCGGACGGCGCGGCCGCTGTCATCCAGGTCGTCGAGAGTCTCGCGTGCGTACGCGGCGGGCCAGCGGAATGCTCGGCCGAGCTCGGCCGCCGAGGTGTCGAGCACGACGTCGACGAAGGCGGCGGCTGCTGCGACATGGTCCGTGCCTCCGCCGACGGGGAACCGGTGACAGGTCAGGTCCAGGACAGCGGACGGCCAGCCGGAGGCCTTCTCCTCGACCCCGGCCTTGGTGACCAACAGGGCACGCTGAAGCTCAGCGGCCGCGCGCTCGTAGCTGCTCCGGCGTCCGACCAGAGCCCGCAGCTCCGCGCTGGCGAGCGGGCCGGCCGCCAAGGCGTCCGCCAGCTGGTGAGCCGTGGGCGACAGGTCGAGCCCGAGATGGTCATCTGGCTCTCCTGCTCCGGGATAGAGGAGGCGTAGCAGCGTGGGGGACAGGAACGAGCCACGGCCGGCCACGAAGTTGCCGTACCACGCGAGCCGGCGGCGCGGGAGCTCGTCCTTCCACGTCCACACCCGCTGCTCGTCGGCTTCCATGCCGGTGGCGAACGGCTCGGCGTCCGCACCAGCGACCGCCTCCCACAGCGACGGGACCAAGACCCTGTCGG
>JANLYC010000018.1:0-2973 GCA_031365435.1 Nocardioidaceae bacterium | reverse complement strand
GTCCAGACCGTCGACTGGACCCAGGACGGCCAGGGGTACGACGAGAACGTCAAGGCTCTCTTCGCCGCGTACAAGAAGGCGAAGGCCGAGACCGCCCGGCCCAGCTTCATCCGCCTGCGCACGATCATCGCGTGGCCGGCACCCTCGGCTCAGAACACCGGGAAGGCGCACGGGTCCGCCCTCGGCAAGGAGGAAGTCGCTGCTACGAAGAAGATCCTCGGCTTCGACCCCGAGCAGACGTTCGAGGTCCACGAAGACGTAATCGCACACACCCGACAAGCGGTCGAGCGGGGAAAGGCCGCCCAGGCCGACTGGCAGCAGCGCTTCGATGCATGGGCGGCGAAGGCCGGCGACCGCAAGCAGGTGTTCGACCGGATGCAGACGCGCACGCTGCCGGCGGGTTGGACCGACGCTCTCCCGACGTTCGAGGCCGACGCGAAGGGCATGGCCACCCGCAAGGCCTCCGGCGCGGTGCTGTCGGCGATCGCGCCCAAGCTGCCTGAGCTGTGGGGCGGCTCGGCCGACCTGGCGGAGTCCAACAACACGACGCCGGACGGCGAACCCAGCTTCGTCCCGGCCGAGCATGCCACCAAGATGTTCCCGGGTGACCCCTTCGGGCGGGTCCTGCACTTCGGGATCCGGGAGCACGCGATGGGCTCCATCCTCAACGGCATCGCGCTGCACGGAGGGACGCGTCCGTACGGCGGCACGTTCCTGGTGTTCTCCGACTACATGCGACCGGCCGTCCGGCTCGCCGCCCTCATGAAGCTGCCGGTCACCTACGTGTGGACGCATGACTCGATCGGCCTCGGTGAGGACGGTCCGACGCACCAGCCCATCGAGCACCTGGCCGCGTTGCGCGCCATCCCCGGTCTCGACGTGGTCCGTCCAGCCGACGCCAACGAGACGGCAGCGGCGTGGCAGGTCATCCTCGAGCACACCGACCGGCCGGCCGGTCTCGCGCTCACCCGGCAGGACGTGCCGACGTTCCCGCGGGGCACCGACGGGTACTCCGACACGTCCAACGTGGTCCGCGGCGCCTATGTCCTGCTCGACGCCGAGGGCGGGACTCCCGACGTCGTCATCATCGGCACGGGCTCAGAGGTGCAGATCGCGGTGGCCGCACGCGAGCAGCTCGCTGCCGACGGGATCCGCGCGCGGGTTGTCTCGATGCCGTGCCGGGAGTGGTTCGAGGAGCAGGACAAGGTATACCGCGACACCGTGATCCCGCCCACGGTCAAGGCACGGGTCTCGGTCGAGGCCGCCGTACCGATGGGCTGGCGCGACATCGTCGGTGATTCCGGCCGGATCGTGGGTATCGACCACTTCGGGGCCTCCGCCGACTACCAGCGCCTCTACATGGAGTTCGGGCTGACCGCCGAGGTCGTGACGCAGGCTGCCAAGGACAGCATCGCCGCCGCCGGTGCGCGCGGCTGACTCGCGGCACCGACTGACCGGCACCGACGTACACGACGTAGCGAAAGGAAGCAGACGATGAACGACCGACTGCAACAACTCTCCGACCAGGGCGTGTCCGTCTGGCTCGACGACATCTCGCGGGTGCGGCTGCGCACGGGGACGTTGGCCGACCTCGTCGCCAACCAGCACGTCGTGGGCGTGACGTCCAACCCGACGATCTTCGCGAAGGCCGTCTCCGACCAGGATGAGTACGCCGAGCAGGTGAAGGACCTCGCCGTTCGCGGCGTCGGCCTGGAGGAGGCGGTCCGCGCCATCACGACCTTCGACGTCAGGTGGGGGTGCGACGTCCTCCGCGACACCTACGAGCGAACGGACGGCCAGGACGGCCGGGTCAGCATCGAGGTCGACCCGCGACTGGCGCACCGGACCGACGCGACGATCGCCGAGGCCCGAGCGCTGTGGTGGCTGGTCGACCGCTCCAACGTGATGATCAAGATCCCCGCCACCGAGGAGGGTCTGGCCGCCATCACCGCGGCGACCTCGGGGGGCATCAGCGTCAACGTCACGCTCATCTTCAGCCTCGACCGCTACCGCGCCGTCATGGACGCCTTCCTCGCCGGCCTCGAGCACGCTCACTCGAAGGGGGTCGACCTCTCGTCGATCCGCTCGGTGGCGTCGTTCTTCGTCAGCCGCATCGACACCGAGGTGGACAAGCGGCTGGACGCGATCATCGAGTCCGGTGAGCACGTCGACGAAGCGAAGTCGCTACGCAGCAAGGCCGCCGTTGCGAACGCGCGACTGGCCTACCAGGCTTTCGACGAGGTCTTCAGCTCCGAACGCTGGACCCCGCTCGAGGCGGCCGGAGCGCACCGGCAGCGCCCGCTGTGGGCTTCGACCTCGGTGAAGGACCCGAGCCTGCCCGACACGATGTACGTCACCGAGCTGGTGGCCCCCGACACGGTCAACACGATGCCCGAGGCGACGATCCACGCCACGGCCGAGCATGCCGAGATCACCGGCGACACGGTGACGACGAACTACGACGACGCCCAGCAGGTGCTCGACCGGCTGGAAAAGATCGGTATCTCCTACGACGACGTCGTCAAGGTCGTGGAGGACGAGGGGGTCGACAAGTTCGAGAAGTCCTGGCAGGAGATGCTCGACACCGTGCAGAGGGCCCTCAACGGCGACGACGACGTCGCGGGGTCGAAGTGAAGACGCCGCTCAGCGTCCACTCCTCCTCGTCGTACGACGACGTCGTCGCCGGCCTCATCCGGGACAAGATCGCCAGCCGGATCGGATCCCAGGACCCGACCGTCTGGGGACCGGACGCCGAGTCGGAGGCGGCCGTCCGTCTGTCGTGGGTAGGTCTCCCGACGTCCTCGCGGCCACTTCTCGCCGAGATCGACGCGCTGCGGGCGCAGCTGTGGTCAGAGGGACTCGACGAGGTCGTGCTCTGCGGCATGGGCGGTTCCTCGCTCGCGCCCGAGGTGATCTCGCGGACGTACGACGTTCCGCTCACCATCCTCGACTCCACCAACCCGCACGCCGTGC
>JANLYC010000641.1:0-1522 GCA_031365435.1 Nocardioidaceae bacterium | reverse complement strand
CCATCGTGAAGAAGGCCACCACGGAGGTCCTCGAGGCGCTCGGCGTCCAAGACCCCCTTCTCGACATCGCGATGCGGCTCGAGGAAGTGGCGCTCGCCGACGACTACTTCGTCTCGCGCAAGCTCTACCCGAACGTGGACTTCTACACGGGCGTCATCTACAAGGCGATGGGCTTCCCGGCCCACATGTTCACCGTGCTCTTCGCGATCGGCCGCCTTCCCGGCTGGATCGCCCAGTGGCGGGAGATGATCGAGGACCCGACGACCAAGATCGGACGCCCTCGCCAGCTGTACGTCGGAAGCCCCGAACGCGACTACGTGGGCCCAGCCGCGCGCTAGGGTCACGTTTCACCTTTCTCCCGTTTCTGCCGATAGGACGGAGAACACGGGAGGCAAGAGCGTGAGCACCGCGGCGGCAACGGCAACGAAGTCTGGGGTCTCCTGGTCGTTCGACGTCGCGATCATGGTCTCCGGGGCAGTCCTCGGTCTGCTCGGGCTGGTCATCTTCTTCGACCGTGGCCAGCTTGACGCGCGGTGGATGGTGGCGCTGCTGATCGGCGTGCCGGCCGTGGTGCTCATCAGCCGGTTCCCGCTGGAGCTGCACAACCCGTTCATCGGCATGGAGGTCGGCTTCGAAGCCGCCGTACTGGTGTTCCTTGCGTGCTTCGACGACGGTCACGGCGCGCTGGGCATCTGGCTCGTCGCACAGATCCTCACCGAGGCGGGCAAGCGGCGTCGCTTCGACGTGCGAGCGTTCAATGTGGGGCTGGGCACCATCTCCGGCGCGGCCGCTCTGCTGGTGATGCGCGAGGTGGGCGGCCTCGGCACGACCACGCCGCAGGAGCTCTTGGCAGTCTGTCTCGGCTGCACGGCGTACTTCTTCGTCGACTACGTCGCTTCTGCCGTGTCCATCAGCCTGGAGCGTCGCGTCTCGCTCTTCACCGAGCTGCGTGAAGGCACCACCCCGGTCGCGGTGGGGGTCTTCGTCGCCTTCGACACCCTCGGGTATCTCTCGGCCCTGGTGGAGCGTGCCCTGCCGCCCTGGGTGGCCGGACTCCTTGCCGTGCCCATGGTCGCGATCCTGGTAGCCACCAGAGCGCTGTCCCGTGGTGTGGAGCACCGTCGCCGTCTGTCGGCGTTGTTCGACGCCGCGGCCGAGGCTCAGGTCGTCGACTCTCCGAGAGGCCTCGAGACGGTCCTGCGCGAGAACGCGCGGGCCGCCGTCGCGAGCAAGCACGCCGGACTGCGCGACGCCGGCCCGCGGGAACGCGAGATCGGCGCTCCGGTCCGCACCGGCGAGGGCACCATGTGGCTGGTCGCCCCCGCCGTCGACCGCGCACGCGCGTCAATCACTGCCGACCAGAAGGCCCTCGACGCCCTGGCTACCGTCGGGGAAGAAGCCTTCGCCCGCCTCAACCTCACCGCCGAGATGGGTCACCTGGCCCGCCACGATGCCCTGACCGAGCTGCCCAACCGCACGCTGTTCCTCGACCGGGTCGAGCAGGCGGTGCACCGGGCCCAGC
>JANLYC010000638.1:0-12022 GCA_031365435.1 Nocardioidaceae bacterium | reverse complement strand
GGAGCGGGCGCGGCGTACGTCGGAGGGTGCTGCCGCGTGGGTCCTCAGACGATCGCTGCCCTGGCCGCCACGGTCGACCGAGGCCATGAGGAATCGTGATCTGACAGTGCACTGCCGGCGCCCGGCCAACGAGGTCTTGGTGCCGCGCCGATGGACTTTCCGACGGGGTTAGAGTCTGCAGCACCATGAACCGACTCATCTGTCACGTCTCCATCTCACTCGATGGCTTCATCGCCGGACCCGACCAGAGCCGCGACGACCCGCTTGGGATCGGCGGCATGCGACTGCACCGGTGGCACTTGGATGCCGCCGACCAGCCGGTCCACGAGGCAGACGTCGGTCCACGCGACGACCTTGCGCGGCAGCGGGGCGCCTACATCATGGGCCGCAACATGTTCGGTCCCATCCGAGGCGAGTGGGATCTGGACTGGCGCGGCTGGTGGGGCGAGGAGCCGCCGTACCACGCGCCGGTGTTCGTGCTCACGCACTACCCGCGCGAACCGATCGAGATGCTCGGCGGTACGACGTTCCACTTCGTCACCGAGGGTTTCGACGCCGCCCTGGAACGGGCCAGGGCTGCCGCCGGCGACGGTGAGATCGCCATCGCGGGAGGCGCGTCGACCGTGCGACAAGCACTGACTTCAGGCGAGCTCGACGAGCTCTTCCTCGATGTCGCCCCCGTGCTGCTGGGCGGCGGGGAGCGGATCTTCGACGGCGTTGCCGATCCCGGACTCGAGCCGCTCGAAGTCATCGCCTCGCCCTACGCCACCCACATCCGCTATCGCGTCGGGCCGCACTGACGAGCGGGGACCGACAGCCCTGCGCGCGAGGTCACGGCTGACTACGTTGGGGTGATGGCAAAGGCGACGAACGCGGTCGAGATCGAGGTCGGCGCACACCTGGTGAAGATCACCAATCCTGACCGCGTCTATTTCCCTGAGACCGGCGCGACCAAGCTCGACCTGGTCGAGTACTACCTCAGCGTCGGTGACGGGATCGTCAACGCCCTCCGCGAGCGCCCCTGCATGTTGCACCGGTTCCCCACCGGCCTCAGCGGTGACAAGGTGCACCAGAAGCGAGTGCCGGCGGGTGCACCGCCTTGGCTCGAGACCGTACGTGTGCACTTCCCGCGCTACAACCGCAATGCCGACGAGCTGTGCGTGACCGAGCTCGCGCAGGTGATCTGGGCAGTACAGATGTCGACCGTCGAGTTCCATCCCTGGAACTCCCGACGCGCCGACACTGAGAAGCCGGACGAGTGGCGCATCGACCTCGACCCGATGCCGCTGTGTGACTTCGCCACCGTGCAGCGGGTCGCCCACGTCGCGCACGAGGTGCTCGACGAACTCGGCGCCGTGGGGTGGCCGAAGACCACTGGTGGCCGCGGCATGCATGTGTATGTGCGGATCGAACCCAGGCATGGCTTCGCCGACGTACGCCGGGCGGCCCTGGCCTTCGCCCGTGAAGTCGAGCGGCGGATGCCAGAGGACGTCACCACGACCTGGTGGCGCAAAGACCGTGACCCGGCCGCGTTGTTCGTGGACTACAACCAGAACGCGCGGGACCACACGATCGCGTGCGCGTACTCCGTTCGCGGCGTCCCGGATGCGCGAGTCTCGGCACCGGTGCGCTGGGATGAGATCGATGACGTCGCGCCCGGGGACTTCACGATCGCGACCATGCCACCGCGCTACACGCGACTCGGCGACCTGCACGCGGGCATCGATGAGGCGGTCTTCTCCATTGACCCGCTCCTGGACTGGGCCGCACGGGACGAGCGTGCGGGTGCCGAGGACCCGCCGCTGGGCGAGGAAAGTGCACGTTGAAGAAGCTGAAGGCGGCGAGTCCTCCGGCCGAGCCCGCTCGGCTCCTCCTCGGCTATCTGGCAAGGCGCGACTGGGCGTCCTTGGCCTAGGCCGGAGGGTCTCCGGCCTAGCGACCCGCTCCGGCCATCCCACGTCCTCTGGGGGAGGGCGCACTGGACCACTCGGATGAGACGAACTGCACGGGCCATCGGCCGAACAGTCTGAGCAGGTGGAGCGAACGGTCCTTTGTGAGGAACACGCTGGAATGACCGCTTTGCCACTGCCACGCTTTGCGGTATGTCCTACAGGCCGTTCGAGCGGGTTGGCGTCGCGCCCGTCGTCGTCGGGGCGCTGACCTTGTCGTGGGTCGCGCTCCTGATGCTGTGTGCGCGGGCCGGTCAGGAGGGTGCAGTCCAGCTCACCTCCAACCTGGGACTGGCACTGATCGCCCTGGCGGCCGGGGTCGCCGCGGTACGTCGAGCCCGTGATACCCGCGAGCTCCGCCACTTCTGGTTGCTGCTCGGAGCGGCCTCACTCGCCTGGTCGGCAGGGCAGACCGTCTGGACCTGGTACGAGTCGGTCCTTGGCCGGGAGGTGCCCTTTCCGTCCCTGGCCGACGTCGGCTATCTCGGGCTTCCACCGCTGGCTGCGACCGCCCTGCTCTGTCTCCCGCTGGCAGCACCCACGCTGGCGGGACGGCTGCGTGCGGTCCTCGATGGGCTGATCGTCGCGCTGTCCCTCCTGCTGGTCAGCTGGATCATCGTGCTCGGTCCCGTCGTCAACGCCGGCGGTGACAGCATGCTGGCTCAGACGATCTCACTGGCCTATCCCGTCGGTGACACCGTCGTCATCACGATCGTGATCTTCACCTGGCTACGTGCCCGCCAGTCCGCTCGGAAGCTGCCTGTCTCGTTGGCCCTCGTGGGAGGGGGCCTGGTCTCGTTTGCGGTGGCGGACTCGGGGTTCGTGTACCTCACGACCTTGAGCGACTACAGCTCGGGCAGCTTCATCGACATCGGTTGGTTCGCCGGCTTCGCGCTGCTTCTCGTGGCAGCGAGCCAGGTCAGAAGTGACAACACCGTGCACATTGACGAGGAGTCCTTCGGCAACCAGCTCGGAACGTTCCTTCCGTACAGCGCGGTCCTCATCGCCGTGACCACGTCCGCGATCGACGTGATGAGAAGCGGCGCAACAGACATCTTCATCTCCTGGGACAGGTCGGCGCTGATGGTGTTCCTCGTGGCTCGTCAGGTGCTGACACTGCGCGAGAACATGGCCCTGACCAGGAACCTCGAAGACCGGGTGCAGGCGCGGACCGCAGAGCTCCAGTCGAGCCGCCAACGCTTCGCCGCCCTCGTCCAGCACAGCTCCGACGTGGTGACGGTCATCGACCACAGTGGAGTGATCACCTACCAGAGCGAGTCGTGCTTGCGGGTGCTCGGTCGAGAGGCCACGTCGATGACCGGATCCTCCTTGTGGGACTACATCGCCGAGGACCACGCAGCCGCCCTGCGGGAGGTCATCGCGTCGGTGTCAGTGGAGCCGCTTCGGTTGCAGACCCTGCACAACTCCTGGCTCCGCCCGGACGGCAGCGAATGCCATCTCGAGGTCACGGTGACCAACCTCCTCCTCAACGAGGATGTCGAGGGTCTGGTCCTGAACAGCCGCGACGTGACTGACCGCACCGCGCTCCAGGAGCAGTTGCTGCATCAGGCTTTCCACGACTCCTTGACCGCTCTGTTCAACCGGGCGATGTTCAAGGAGCGTCTCGAGCACGCCCTGACGCGGCGCGAACGGCATGCGGCATCCCTGGCGGTGCTCTTCCTGGACCTCGATGGCTTCAAGGAGGTGAACGACACGCTGGGACACAGCGCCGGAGACACCCTCCTCATCCAGGTGGCGAACCGTCTCCTCGACCTGGTCCGTCCCAGCGACACGGTAGCCCGCTTCGGTGGAGACGAGTTCGCGATCCTGGTGGAGGATCTCGACGATCCCGCCTATACGATCACGCTGGCCCAGCGCGTCAACACGGTGCTGCGCGAGGCCTACGACCTCGGCGGCACAAGAGTGCACCTCGGCGTCAGCGTGGGGATCGCGCACGATGCCGACATGGCCGCCGACGCAGAACAGCTGCTTCGCAACGCGGACCTCGCGATGTACCAGGCCAAGGCAGCGGGCGAAGGTGGATTTGCGATCTACGACCCGAGCATGCATGCGGGTCTGGTCGAGCGGGTTCGCCTCGAAGCGGATCTGCGCAAAGCCATCGATGACGGCGGTCTCGCTGTTCACTACCAACCTCTGATCAGCATGAGCACCGGCCGCGTGACGGGAGTCGAGGCACTGGCTCGTTGGCAGCATCCCGAACGTGGTCCGGTGTCGCCCGTGGAGTTCATCCCGCTTGCCGAGGCAACCGGGTTGATCCGTCGTCTCGGCCTGTGGGTGCTCCGCGAAGCCTGCGCCCAGACGGTGGAGTGGCAACGCAGCCAGCCCGGGCTCTCCGAGCTGCGGCTGAGTGTCAACGTCTCTCCTCGTCAGCTGGACGACGAGAATCTCGCCGCTGTCATCGCGGAGGTCCTGGTCGAGACCGGGCTGCACCCGGAGTTCCTCACCCTCGAGATGACCGAGAGCGTCCTGATGAGCGACTCTCCCTCGGCTCTCGTCACCCTCCGGGAGCTGAAGGCCATGGGTGTCCGGCTGGCGATCGACGACTTCGGTACCGGTTACAGCTCTCTGAGCTACCTGCACCGCTTTCCGGTCGACGTGCTCAAGATCGACCGAAGCTTCATCGAACAGCTGAGCCTCGGAGGCGACACCGCCCTCGTCAGCACCATCGTCCGGCTGGGACACACGATGAACCTGGAAACGGTCGCCGAGGGTATCGAACGGCCACAGGAGATGTTGCTGCTGCGGCGGCAGGGCTGCACCACGGGCCAGGGATTTCACTTCTCGCCAGCACTGCCGCCCGAGGAACTGACTCTGCTCCTTGCCGAGCGCGCCCCGCTCAGGATGATCCGCGGCGGTGACCCCGCATGAAGTACCACGTTCACGACCTGTTGATGATTGGTAGGGAGATTCGATGACGTTGTCCATGCGCGAGCTCAGCGGTGCGCTGCACCTGCCGGCCAGCTGGCCGAGCGAGTTGACGCCCAGCGCCCTCAACCGCATCGAAGCCCCGACGCCCTTTCTGGCGACGGATCTGCAGCTCATGGTCGACCGGATCGAACACTTCCGTGCTGCGCTGCCCGGCGTCGTGCCGTTCTACGCCGTGAAGTGCAACTCGTTGCAGGACGTACTGCTCACGGCCAGAGACACGGGCCTCAACTTCGAGGTGGCGTCCCTCGGGGAGCTGCAGATGCTGCAGGCGATTGCCGTGGAGCCGAGCGAGGTGCTCTACAGCAACACCGTCAAGCCGGCCCATCACATCCGCGAGGCGGCTCGAGCGGGGCTGTGGAGATTTGCCTTCGACTCGGAGGGAGAGCTGCACAAGATCGCGACCAACGCTCCCGGCTCGGCGGTCTACATCCGGGTGCGCGTCGACGACAGCAGCAGCGTGTTCCCGCTGTCACGCAAGTTCGGCGCCGAGTTCCACCACGCCAGGGCGTTGCTGCACCTGGCGGCCGCGCTGGGTCTGGAACCGTATGGGATCACCTTCCACGTGGGCTCGCAGTGCACGACCGCAACGTCGTACGTGCAAGCGATCGCGTCCGCGGGCCGTCTCATGAGCCAGCTGCTCGCGGACGGGATCAGGCTGAAGATGCTCGACATCGGTGGCGGATTTCCCGCCCGGTATGCCGACGCGGTGCCCACGATCGGACAGGTCGGCAACGCCATCACCGAGTCCCTCGAGGACCACCTGCCGTACCGGCCGGAGCTCGTCGCGGCAGAACCGGGCCGTCATCTCGTCGCGGAGACCGCGGTCATGGCGGCGTCGGTGCTCGGGCGGGAGGAGAGAGCCGGAGAGGAGTGGCTCTACCTGGACGTCGGTGCCTACAACGGGCTGATGGAGACGCTTCAGACTGTCGGCCAATGGAGGTTCCCGCTCTGGTCGTCGCGGTCGGACCACGCAGTCGCTCCGCACATTCCGTTCACGATCACGGGGCCGACCTGCGACAGCGCCGACACGATGTTCTACGGGGCGCCGTTGCCCGTCACGATGGCCGAGGGCGACAGGGTCTACATCGCCTCGACTGGGGCCTACACGCTCAGCTACGCATCACGGTTCAACGGCTTCCCGCCGCCCGAACCGGTGATCGTCCGGACAGTCGACCGAATCCCGTGACCGCCCGGGATCGCCGCCGGCTCAGGTGGCTGTTGCTCTCGGGCTGGGTCGACTCGCTCTGCCTGGCCTTTGCCTGGACGTTGATCCTGCTCAACGTCGTCGAACGATACGGTCTGCAGGCAGCGGGTCTCTTTGGAGCCGCCATGCTGGTCGGCACGGCCCTGTCGGCCCCCGTTGCCACCCACCTCGCCGCGCAGCTGACCGGGCGGCAGCTGTTGCGTACGGCTGGTGGCGTCGAGGCGGTACTGCGGGCCGGAGTGTTCGCGCTGCTCCTCGTCGCGGCGCCGGTCTGGATGCTGCTGCTGTGCATCGTCGCCATGAACATCACGGCTTGGACCGGCTACGCCGGGATGCGGGCTGAGGTGGCTGCGGTTGCTCCGGGGCCGAAGGCGCTGACGCTGTACGGCACCGGCGTGGCCGCGCTGGAAGCGGTCGGTGCCGCCTGCGCCGTTCTGGTCCCGAGCCACATTCTTGTCGGCGCCTCGGTCGGCGGAGCTGCCATCGTCGTCATGTATGTGCTCGCGCTGGTCCCCACGCTTGTCATCGCCGGTGGGTCTTCGATCGTACCCATCCCCGCGCCGCGTCTGCTGGCCACCCGGGCCCGGCCGTCCGGCGCCATGGTCGCCGGCGTCGTCTTGATGTTCATCGCCTCTGGACCCACACTGCTCTCAGTCGCGCTGACCGCCGAGCTGTTCGGCCGGTCGGCCGTTGCGCCGGCCGCCATTGCCTTCACCATCGGTTCGATGAGCGCCCCTGCCTTGGCTGGACTGGTGCAGCGGCATGGGGTGAACGATCGCCTGACCTGGACGTGCTGTGCGGTCGCCATGGTGGCGCTCTGGCCGTTGGCACCGTTGAGCCTGTTGATGTTGTGTCTCGCCCAGGTCGCGTCCGGATTCGCTATGACCGCGTTGGAGGGATTGCTGGACGCGCACGTAGCCGCCCGGACCGACTCGTCGGTGACCGGAGCGCTTGCCCGGACCACGGCTGGGCGGGCGTTGGGGTCGGCTGCCGGCACCGCGGCTCTCCCCATTGCCGTGACGTCGGTTGGACTGACGAACGTCACGGCACTCCTGGCCGTGTTGCTGGGGGCGGGCGCCGCGAGCTTCGGTTTCGCGCGGTGGGGACGAGAGGCACCGGCTGCCTCTCTCGAAGGCCCAGCAGAGTCGCTGCCTTCATCACAGGTCGCCGCTCTCGCTGGCTGAGGTTGATCGGGCGCTCGCAGCTCCCAGCCAGCAGTCGGCGCGGGCTCCACGACGAACGGGCGCACGCTGTCGGCGACCGTTGCCCGTCGGTGGGCCTCAGACCAGCACATCTCGCCGGACGAACCACCACGCTGAGACGACCAGCGGAGGTAAGGCGTACAGCACGCTGACACCGACTGCGCGCCACAGCGCCGAGAAGTCGATCTGGGTGCCGAGCGCTGCTTGCCACGCCGTGAACTGGTCGGTCAGCAGCCACTTGGTCACGGACTCCGGGATCGACGGAAGGAAGCCGATGATCTGGTTTGCGAAGCTGAACACGAGCATGCCCACGATCGAGGCGGCGCTGTTGCGCGTGACTGCCGAGAGCAGGAAGCCCCAGGCGCTCACGGCCAGCAACGGCCCGGCATACACGAGGAGCACGAGCCCCAGCCGACCGAGGATGTCTGTCACGCCGATCGTGGGAGCCGTCAGAACGAGTCCGGCTCCGAGAGGCACGCCGCCGAGGGTTACGGGGTGCGCGCCGGCAGCGACCGCCCCGATCACGACGCCGCTGGTTCCGAAGATGACGAGGAGCGTGAGCACGTAGGTCGCGGTGGCTCCGGCCTTGGCCGCGAGCAGCCGGAGCCGCGAGGTCGACCGCGTGAGCACGGTCTTGAGGGTCTGGTTGGCGTCCTCCGCCGCGACGATGTCGCCGGCAACGAGACCGGCCAGCAGAGGCAACAAGACCAATGAGGAGAAGAACAGCGCGATGAACGGCAGAATCAGCCCGCTGCTGTTGTAGGCGAGCGCCAACACGTTCTCAGGGTCGAGCTGTGCCCCACCCTGGGTCGGCTTGGCCGGGTTGACCGCGAGCCCGACCGCGAACGCAGCCGGGATCAGCGCCGCGGCGACCAGGCCGATGAGCGTACGACGCTGAGCAACCAGCTTGCGCAGCTCCCAGGCATAGGCGGTCATGCTGCGACGGCCTGTGCGGAGTTGCCGCCCTCGGTCAGATCGAAGAACAGCGACTCGAGTGAAGGGGAGTCCAGGGACATCGCGTAGATACCGACGCCAGCGCGTCCTAGGCAGACAGTTACCCGGGCGGCCCCATCGGCATCTGCGTCGACGAGCAGGTCACCGCTGTCGCCGATAGACACGCGGGCGTCGCGCAGGTCAGCACACGCTGACAGCGCCAGGACGGGATCAGTGACACGGAGACGGTAGCCAGACCCGCCATGGCCGTCGCGCAGCTGCGGAAGAGTGCCCGCGAAGCGGATGCGGCCCTGGGCGATGACGGCCAGCTCGGTGCAGAGCTGCTCCACCTCCACCATGAGGTGGCTGGAAAGCAGCACGGTGAGTCCGGTGGCTGCGAGTTCGGCGATCAGACTGCGCATGTCGCGCATGCCGGCCGGGTCGAGGCCGTTGGTGGGCTCGTCGAGCAAGAGGAGCCTGGGGCGGCGGAGAAGCGCTCCGGCCAGTCCGAGTCGTTGCCGCATCCCCTGGGAGTAGCCGCCGACGCGGTCGTTGCCCCTGCCGGTCAGGTCGACGATCTCCAAGACGTCGTCGACCCGGTCGTGGCCGTCACCACCGTCGAGGTCGGCGAGGAGGTGCAAGTTGCGCCTGCCGCTGAGATACGGGTAGAAGGCCGGGTTCTCGACGAAGCCGGCGACCCCGTCGAGCGCTGCGATCCCGGCCCGTTGCGGATCCCGTCCGAACAACTGAGCATTCCCCGACGTCGGCCGAATGAGCCCGAGCATGATGCGGAGCGATGTCGTCTTGCCGGCGCCGTTGGGTCCGAGGAAGCCGTACACAGAGCCTGTGGGCACGGTGAGGTCGATACCGTCGAGTGCCACGACATCACCGAACTTCTTGCGGAGCGCATGGAGCTCGATGGCTGGAGCTCCGGAAGGTGGCTGGTCCATCTTTCAAGTCTGCAGTGGGCACAGACCGGGCGCACACATCCTTCAGCCGCTCTCAGGATCGGTGAGTTCTCCCAGGCGCCGAATGCCTCCGGCATCGGTGGAGTGCATAAGTTGATCGACCCGGTCGCCGACGGCACGGACGGTTCTTGTCCACAGCTCGGTCACGACTGGACGCATCCGACTGTCAGGGTGGACGTTCGCCTCTACGCTGGGGGGGTGGTCGAAGGGGCAGTCGGGTCGTCAGCTGAGCGCGAGATGTTCCTGCGAGCTTTGACGACCGAGCTCGCCGACGCCCTCAGCATCGATGACGTGGCCCGCGCCGCGCTGGCCGGTGCATCACGGCTGCCGGACGTCATCCGGGTCGGCTTGGCGCTGCGCGAGGGCGCAGGCCGCGAGCTCAGCTTCGTCTCGACCGATCAGGATGTGGTGTCAGCCACCCGCGTGCAGTGGTGCACGATCGACGGCTTCGCCGAGGTCCCGTTGTCCCGGGCCATCCGACAGGCTGCGCCCGTCTTTCTCTCGAGCTGGGAAGACCTCGCTGCCGACTTTCCGGAGATCGCCGACCGTCAGCGCTCGCTCGGTACGCAGAGCATGGCTGCGATTCCGCTGGTGGACGGCGGCGAGAGCATCGGCGGCCTCATGCTCTCGTATGGCGTCGAGCGCGGTTTCGAGCTCAGCGACGAGGCGTTGTTCGCGGCCGTTGCCGCGCAGCTGACGCAGGCGCTGCGTCGTGGCCAGGCCTATCAGGTTCAGCACTCCACCTCGGAGCGCCTGCAGCGAAGCCTCCTGCCGAGATCACTGCCGGAGCTCGACGGGCTGTCGCTCGGCGCCTACTACCGACCAGGCGGCGTGAACGTCGACGTGGGCGGTGACTGGTACGACGTCCTGGAGCTGTCGGACGGATCCGTGCTGGTCTCGCTCGGTGATGTCATGGGCAAGGGCATATCCGCGGCCGTCGTGATGAGTGAGGTCCG
Organism: Nocardioidaceae bacterium; assembly: GCA_031365435.1. Classification (GTDB taxonomy): domain Bacteria; phylum Actinomycetota; class Actinomycetes; order Propionibacteriales; family Nocardioidaceae; genus JANLYC01. The sequence continues at coordinate 1,861 of JANLYC010000638.1, read as the reverse complement.
GGCGGCGATGCGCGCGTACAGCCTGCTCGACCCGGCACCCGAGGTCTTGCTGGCCCGGCTCGACCACCTCGTCACGACGCTGGCTGCCCCGGAGCAGATCGTCACACTCGCGTACGGGCTGTTCGCCCCGGATCGGCGTACGGTCACGGTCGCTGTCGCGGGTCATCCGCCACCGCTGATGATCGATCCGGACGGGGAGGCGACCCTGTTGGACTTCGACGATGCGTTCGGTCCGGCGTTGGGTCTGGGCGCCGGACCGTGGCAGGCGCGCCGCGTCGACCTGAAGCCGGGCAGCACTCTGCTGTTCTACAGCGACGGTCTGGTCGAGTCGCGTAGTCGTGACCTGTTCACGGGCATCGAAGAACTCCGCTGCCGCATCGTCGCGATGCCGGCACGTCGCCGGCACCCGCGCGAGCTGGCGGCACGACTGGGTCTGGACAACCACCACGGGGCCGCTGAGGACGACGTCACTGTGCTGGCCGCCTCCGTCGCTCCGCTGCAGCAGCATCTCAACGCGACGATCGACCTGCCCGCGGACGCCACCGCCGCAGGCGCCGCACGTCGCTTCATCCGCGCGACGTTGGCTGACTGGGACCTCGGAGGGCGGCTCATCGAGAAGGCCGAGCTGTGTGTCTCAGAGCTCGTCACCAACTGCGTCATCCACACCGGATCCGCTTCGGAGGTGACCGCTCGGCTCGATGACGAGTGCCTGCTGGTCCTCGTGCATGACGCCGGCGGACGAGGCATGGTGCGGTTGGCCGAGGACTACGAACCGATGAGTGTGGCGGGACGTGGGCTGACGCTGGTCGACGCCCTCGCGACCGCGTGGAGCGCCGAGCACACCGCGGACGGTACGACCGTCTGGTTCGAGCTCGAGCTGGAGCCGACCCACGAACCGCAGCTGACCGGCTGAGGCCTACAGGTCCGAACGCAACATGACGGCCGTGCGGATCAACCCGTCCCGGACCTCGTAGCCGACCAGGACATGCAGGTCATCCCCGTCGGCGAGATGGACGCGCTCCTCATCGACGGTCCAATCGCCCGCGCGCACACGCTGGGGGACCACGGCCTCGAGATCCGGGTAGGACTTGAAGAGTTGCTCGTACCGAGAGCGCAGCTCGTCGTGCCCCGCCATGAGGACGCGGCCGTCAGCATGCCGGATGACGGCGTCCTCGGCATAGCAGGCCAGGAAGGCCTCGATGTCGCGGCGGTTGTACGCCTCGAGCTGGCCCTGCACGGGGTCCATGCTTCCTCCTGGTCTGCGCCGTCCTCAGGTCGACACCGGACGTTGCGCCGGATCGAGCCCACCGATCGCCGCCGGCGTGCTCAATCGGTGCGCGCGTTCCAGCAACGGCCGGGCGCCCAGCTTCGTCGCGATGGTGGCTGCTTCCGCGGCCAGTTCCGCCGCTTGCCGTGGGTCCCCGTCCGCTGCGTGGTACTCCGCGAAGTCGGCCAGGCAGACGGCGAGATGGTAGGGCAGCTCGAGCTCACGCAGGGACTTCGTGGCGGCCTCGAACTCCTCGGCCGCGGAGGAGTCGTTGTCCAGCGCAAGCAAACGAGCCCGGATGCGCCGCTGCTCCGCGCGGAGTACGGCAGGAACGTGTCCGCGGCGGTGCGCGGCGACGGCGTTGAGCAGTTCGGTGACGGCGGCCCGGTCGCCGAGTGCGAGTGCGGCATCTGCGGCGATCGGCCACGCCCACCGGACCGTGTCCGAGCGAAGCCCCAACGCTTCGCCGAACTCGACGGTCTTGCGCGCCCGGCCGAGCGCCTCGACGTGATCACCGGCCAGCGCCGCGGCAGCGGCGAAGGCGGTTCCGATGGCGGCGAGCGACTGCGGGTCTTCGGTCACCTCGTCACCGAG
>JANLYC010000628.1:0-2876 GCA_031365435.1 Nocardioidaceae bacterium | reverse complement strand
GCCAGCACCTCCTCGGCTGCCTGCGGGTCGAGCGCGCTCGTCGGCTCGTCGAGCACGAGCAGGCGGGGGTGGGTGGTGAGCACCGAGCCGATCGCGACCCGCTGTTGCTGTCCGCCGCTGAGGGTGGCCAACGGCCGATGTCGTACGTCGGCCAGGCCCAGCAGGTCGAGCGTCTCCTCGACCCGCTTGCGCATCGTCCCCGGAGCGACGCTCAGTGACTCCATGCCGTAGGCGAGCTCATCCTCGACGGACTCGGTCACGAACCCGGCCAGCGGATCCTGGCCGACGTACCCCACGACGTCGACGAGGTCACGGGGCCGGTGGTCCCGAGTGGAACGCCCGTCGACGATGACCGCGCCCTGCATCGTGCCGCCGGTGAAATGCGGCACCAGCCCGTTCATCGCCTTGAGCAACGTGGACTTGCCCGAGCCGGTCGGGCCGACGACCAGGCACAGTTCGCCCTCGGGAACCTCGAACGACACATCCTCGAGAGTGGGCAGCGTCGCGTCTTCGTAGGTGACGCTCACGGCGTCGAAGCGGATCACACCGGCACCCCCTCGGGCTCGGCAGCGGACGGCTCGGACGCCGCCGTGGACCGGTCCGGTGACGGTGGAGCGAGGAAGGCCGGCAACACCGCTACCAGGACACCGAGCACGGCCAGCAGCGGCACCTGCGGAAGCTCCATCGGGTACGGCGGGGCAGCGGCGGCCGGATCCTGATGCGCGACCACGAAGAGCGCGGCCGCACACATCACCCCCGACGCTGCCACGATCCACTCCGGTGCGGCCCACGGGTCCGGCCGATACCGCGTCGGGCGGGTTCGTCGCCCCCCGACGACGAGCCCGACGCACGACAGGACGGCGCCGAGCGCAAGCATGGGCAGCCCCAACCAGGTCGAGGCGCTGGCGTCGAGCAGTCCGTACAAGCCGACGCCGACGCCGAGCACCCCGGCGAAGACCAGCGACGCAGTGGCCCGGCGGGTGGCGGGGGCGATGTCCGTCGTCCGGCCGTAGCCGCGGCTGTCCATCGCCGCGGCCAGCCCGACTGACCGGCCGAGGGCCCCTTCGAGGACCGGCATGGCCGTGCGCCGCAGGGCGGTCAGGCCGCGACCGTCGTACCCACGCAGCCGCTGGGCGCCCCGGACGCGCACGGCGTCGGCCACGAGCTGCGGCGCGAACGTCAACGCGACGACAGCGGCCACACCGACCTCGTACAACGCACCGGGCACGGACCGAAGGAGACGCTGTGCGCTGGCCAGCGCATTGGCCGCCCCGACGCAGCAGATGATCGTGGCCAGCTGCAGTCCCTGCTCGAACGCCGTGATCACCGCCTCCCAGGTGATCAGGCCGCCGAGCTTGAGACCGGCGGCCCAGTCGGGCAGCGGGATCTCCGGGAGCTGGACGAGGACATTGATCCCCTGCGACTCACTCGACAGGACGGCCTGCAGCACGATCCTGATCACGATGATGAGGATGCCGAGGCGCAGGAACGCGCCGTAGGCATACGCCCAGGGCGCCCTCGATCGACGAGCCACCACGACGAACCCGGCAACCGCCAGGACGAGCAGGCAGATCATCGGGTTGGTCGTGCGGCTGACCGCGGCTGCCAGCGCGATCGCCCACAGCCACCAGGCGCCCGGGTGCAACGGCCGGGCGTAGGCGGGTGAGTGGACGGGGCGCACGGTGTCAGCCTGTCAGTCAGTCGATCTGTCCGTCGTTCGTCAGGACCGCCGCCGGCGCAGCACGACGGCGCCGACGAGCAAGATGCCGACGATCGCGAGCGTGAGCAGGATCGGCAGTACGTTGCCCGAACCGTCACTGTCCTGGTTGCTCGTCGCGCTCGACGGATCCGTGGACCCGTCCGACGGGCCCGGGCTCGTTGTCGTCGCGGGGAGCGCGAGCTCGACAGGCTGGTCAGGCGGTGGCTGCTGAGCACCCTTGATCTCGTCGCCACAGCCCGTCCTCGGGTAGTCGTCGATGGCGCACAGCAAACCGCTGCTGGAGGTACGGACGGGTGACACCGCCTGGAGAGCCTGCTGGACCGTCGCGGTGTCCTTGGCGTTGACACACAGGCCCCGGGGCTGCGGTGGCGGGTCTCCGCCGGGTGCATCGGCAACCGTGCCGTAGTCGATCACGTACGCGATGCGCACGTTTCCCGGAGTGGCCGGTTGCGCGCCGCAGATGGCGTCGAAGTCGCCGCCGGCGCGCGGCTCGCGGGCGGACGAGGTGCCCACGTTGAGTGCCCAGCGGAAGCCGAAGACGTCGCCGTCCTTCGGTGAGATCTTCTTGTCGTTGGCTCCGACGGGGGCCAGCTGCCAGCGTGCGGTGCCCGAGTCCCAGGTGAAGTAGGCCCAGTAGGTGTAGCCGGTGCTGACGACCGCGCGTGGGGGCTGCTGGTCGGCAACCTGCTCGCTCGTCGACGCAGTCCCGGCGTACGACGGAGCGAGCCCAGCCAGTCCCACGACCGCGGCGAGCGTGGTGAGGGTGGCGAGGACGAGCGTGGTGAGGGTGGCGGCGATGCGCCTCGAGGGGGTCATCCGGACCCTTTCAGACAGCGGTCCGAAGAACTGTCCGGATCGGTCGACGCAAGCACGGCCGACTGTCCGGCCCCGTCCCGTAGACCTCGACGGACAAGTGGAGCCATACCCGACGCAGGTCTCCCGGCTGGCGTGCCTCGATGAGGCCGCTTCACGGTTGCGGGTCAGCGCCGGAGTTGCACCGGCTTCCCCTGCGGAGCGAGTTGTACAGACGGTCCCACGTGGTCGGTGTCGGAGTCAAAGACCACGGACCACACCGGACCGGACCGCCGGGCGTGGTCGGCTTCCGCACTAGGGTCGAGTCACTGCCGGCGACGAAGGGACGGATCACCATGGGTTG
>JANLYC010000615.1:0-2715 GCA_031365435.1 Nocardioidaceae bacterium | reverse complement strand
GCTGGGCCTCGACCTCCAGGGCGGCACGCGCATCACGCTCCAGGCCAAGTCCAGCGGCGGCGGTTCGATCACGAGTGACAAGCTCAACCAGGCGGTCGACATCATCAGCAGCCGGGTCAACGGTGCCGGTGTCTCCGAGGCTGCCGTGACCACGCAGGGCAGCGACATCATCATCGTCGAGATCCCGGGCAAGGTCGACAAGAACCTCGAGCGCACCATCGGTTCGACCGCCCAGCTGCGGTTCCGGCTGGTGGCGCAGGAGATCCCCGGCACTCCGCCGGGAGCGACGTCACCGACCACCCTGCCACCGACGTCTCCGTCGACCACCGCGCCGACCGGTGGCGCGACCCAAGGTCCGTCGTCCACGTCGCAGTCCACCGGGCCCACGCTCAGCCAGGGCAGCAGCGGCTCGACGCCGGGCGGTTCGACCGGTCCGAGCAAGAACCGCGCCGGTGCCCCCTGGCTCGAGGACACGACGACAAAGCCGACCACCGGCGGCGGCAGCACCCAGCCGACCCAGACCAGCCAGCCGACCCAGCCCACCCAGCCGACCCAGACCACCCAGCCGAGCGGCCCGACGACCGGCCCTCCGACCGTCCTGCAGCCCCCGGACCTGGTCGACATCACCGACCCGTACGCGTGGACCCAGAACCCGCCCCAGGACTGGCTGATCAAGCTCTCGCAGTACCAGTGCCCCGGACAGGGACAGCCCTCGCCGCAGATCGACGTGCCGAGCCAGCCTTTGCTGGCCTGTGACGACTTCGGCAACAAGTACCTGCTCGGTCCAGCGATGGTCGAGGGCACCGACGTCAAGGACGCGAGCTACGGCATCCCGCAACAAGGCGTCGAGTACGTCGTGAACGTGGAGTTCAACGGTCAGGGCACCAAACAGTTCGGTGACGTCACCACGAAGATCGCCGGCACCGGCCAACAGCTCGGCATCGTGCTCGACGGCAAGGTGCTCTCGGCGCCGACCAACCAGCAGCCGATCGCCGGCGGTCGCGCCGAGATCTCCGGCGGCGGAAGCAACGGCTTCACCCAGGACTCGGCCAAGAGCCTGGCGAACTCGCTCAAGTACGGCGCGCTGCCGTTGTCGTTCGTCATCCAGGGCCGCACGGATGAGGGCCCCCAGCTGGCCAGCAACCAGCTCGACGCCGGCATCGCCGCCGGCATCATCGGCCTCATCCTCGTCGTGGTCTACTGCCTCCTCTACTACCGCGGGCTCGGCCTCGTCGTGATCGCCTCGCTCATCATCGCCGGGCTCATCACGTACGCCTGCGTGCTGCTGTTGGGGCACGCGTACGGCTTCACGTTGACACTGCCGGGCATCGCGGGGCTGATCGTCGCGGTGGGTATCACCGCCGACTCCTTCATCGTGTACTTCGAACGGTTGCGCGACGAAGTACGAGACGGGAGAACGCTCCGGACGTCCGTCGAAACCGGATGGGTCCGGGCCAGGATGACGATCCTCGCCGCAGACAGCGTGTCGATGCTGGCCGCTGTCGTGCTGTTCATCTTCGCCATCGGAGTCGTGAAGGGCTTTGCTTTCGCGCTCGGCCTCACCACGTTCATCGACGTCTTCGTCGTGTTCTTCTTCACCAAGCCGATGGTCACGATGCTGGCACGCACGAAGTTCTTCGGACAGGGTCACAAGTGGTCGGGTCTTGATCGCCAGCACCTCGGAATGCCTGCGCTGGCGAAGACTCCGCGCACGACGGGAGGGGACGCCTGATGTCGAGGTTCGCACAGATCGGTGCCGCGCTCTACCAGGGCAAGATCAAGATCGAGTTCGTCGAGCGACGCAAGACCTGGTACCTCATCTCGCTGGCGATCCTGGCGATCGCGATCATCTCGCTGGTGTGGCGCGGACTCAACTTCGGTCTCGAGTTCAAGGGCGGCGTCGAGTTCCAGGCCAACATCGCGAACCTGTCGGCGCAGGTCGAGCGGATCTCGACTGCCGTGGTCGACACCGGGATCCCGGCGGCTCAGAACCCAGTGGTGGTCGCGTCCAACAACGACTCCGTGCGCGTGCAGACCAAGCCTCTGACACTCGACGAGATCAACGTCATCTCGCAGACGCTCACGAACGAGGGCTCGACGGAGGTCAGCTCTTCCTCGATCGGGCCGACCTGGGGTCAGGCGATCGCCAAGAAGGCGCTCACCGGGCTCATCGTCTTCGTCATCCTCGTCGTCATCTTCATCTGGGCCTATTTCCGCGAGTGGCGAATGTCTGTGGCTGCGATCGTCGCGCTCGCCCACGACCTGACCATCACCATCGGCGTCTATTCGCTGACCGGTTTCGAGGTCACTCCGGCGACGGTCACTGGGCTGCTCACGATCCTCGGGTACTCGCTGTACGACACCGTCGTCGTGTTCGACAAGGTGCGCGAGAACACGCGCAACATCGTCGCCTCGACGCGGCGTACGTATGCCGAGGGCGCCAACCTGGCCGTCAACCAGACGCTTGTCCGGTCGATCAACACCTCGGTCGCGGCGTTGCTGCCGGTCGGAGCCATCCTGTATGTCGGCACGTTCCAGCTGGGCTCCGGACCGCTGAAGGACCTCGCTCGGCCGTGCGCTCGGCCACCTTGCGCTCCAGCCCCTCGCTGGCACGAATGTTCGCGAGCGCGACGGCGGCCTGGCTGGCCAGCATCGCGAGCAGGTCGCGGTCAGCATCAACGAAGCGACCGAAGCTGCCCTCGAGGTCAGCGTACA
>JANLYC010000612.1:0-6408 GCA_031365435.1 Nocardioidaceae bacterium | reverse complement strand
GCCGCCGCAAGCTGTCGTCAGCAGCGGTGCTGGCCGGTGCTTGCGGGAGTGACGGGAGACGAGAGCCTGCTGCTCGGTTCGCCGATCATCCTGTACGACCACCCCGAGGTGGCCGAGGAGAGCTCGGTCGCGCTGTTCGACTCCACCGAGATCGACGAGATCCTGACGCTGCGCGTCCTCACCATGACCGATGAGGAGAAGGCCGAAGCCCGCGCCACCGACCCACGGGCCGCCGAGATCGTCGACCGGTGCGAACAGATGTCGCCGCAGGACATGCAGCGTCTGCACGGCGTCCTGCGTGACCCGTTCGGCGCAGACGCATTCGACCTCGACGCGTTCAGCAGTGACCCGCTTCGCACGACCCCGTTGACCGGCGACCCGTTCGAGGTCGACTTCCCGACGCTCACGTCCGATGCCGATCCCTTCGGCCCCGACCTGTTCGGAGAGAACGCACCGCACGTCGACCCCGAGCTCGCCGTAGTCCTGATTGCCGGCGTGCCTGTCACCAAGGGCAGCATCGTCCGGGTCCACCCCAACCGCCGAGCCGACGCGCAGGACCTCTTCTTCGCCGATCAAGTGGCGAAAGTCGCTGCCGTGCACGAGGACTTCGACGGTGAAACCCATGTCGCCGTGGTCCTCCTCGACGACCCTGCGGCCGACATGCACGAATGGTATGGCCGCTTCCTGTACTTCGCGCCGGACGAGATCGAGCCGCTCGCCGACGCGGAAGCGAGTCAATGGAAGGAGAGCTCGTCATGAAGTTCATCGGCACTGTCACCTCAGCCGTGGTGGCCGGTCTTGCGCTCGTCGGGATCCTCGTGGGCATCAAGTCCATCCCCGACCTCAAGCGCTACCTCGAAATGCGACGCATGTGAGAAGGAGTCAGTGATGGCGGTTATCGGTTGGATCACAGTGGTGCTCGTCGCCGTGGTGGTGCTCATCGCAGCGGCAGTCCTGCTGCGTTCGATCCCGGACATTCGCCGCTACTCGCGCATTCGAAAGATGTGACGTGAGCTCGACGATCCTGGTGGCCGGCATCGGCAACATCTTCCTGGGAGACGACGGCTTCGGACCCGAAGTGGTACGCCGGCTGACCTCTCCCGGTGAGTCAGCCCTGCCCAGCGACGTCCGGGTCGTCGACTATGGCATCCGGGGCATGCACCTTGCCTACGACCTGCTCGACGGGTGCGACACGCTCGTGCTCGTCGACGCAGTCCCGGGTGACGGTCCGCCCGGCGCGGTCGATGTACTCCAGGTCGACGCCGACTCGATCAGCGCTGCTGCGCGCGACAGCGGCGCAGGTCTCGACGCACACAGCATGGATCCCGTGGCTGTCCTCTCCGGCGTCACCGCGCTCGGGGGCCGGCTGCCTCCCACGTATGTCGTCGGGGCGCGGCCGCAGGATCTCGAAGAAGGCATCGGGCTGAGTGAGCCGATGGCGGCAGCCGTGCCCGTGGCGGCGGCCGCCATACGCACCCTGCTGACGCAGCTTCGGGAGCCGTCCCAACCGACGACCGACCACCCTGCACGAGAGGTGAGCTGACCATGTGTCTGGGAATCCCCGGCCAAGTCGTCGAGATGCTCGAGGGCTATGGCGGCCAGCTCGCGCTCATCGACGTCGAGGGCGCGCACCGGAAGGTCAACATCGGCATGCTCGACCTCGACGAGCAACAGCTGCAGCCGGGCGAGTGGGTCCTCATTCACATGGGCTTCGCCGTGGAGCGCGTCGACGCCGCGGGGGCCGCAGAGGCGATGGCCGGACTCGAGATGATGGGCCAACCGCGTGCGGCTGAGGTGTTCGCCGGAGACCTGTCCAGAACTCCTCCCGAGTCGTAGTGTCGAAACCGAACGAGGGCTCTACACCGGCCCGTGTCCCGCGGAAGGACCGAACGTGACGTCTGGCGGCAACCCCCAGCCCGTCATGACACCAGCGCGTGCTCAGGCAGCCGTTCGACTCCGCCAGCGCATCGTGGTCACGGGAGTCGTGCAGGGCGTGGGGTTTCGTCCCTTCGTCTACACCTGCGCCAGCCGGCACGGTCTGTCCGGGTGGGTGCGCAACGACGCCAACGGTGTCGTGCTGGAGATCGAAGGTGACTTCGACGCGCTGGCGGCGTTCGTGAGAGCGTTACACGACGAGCCACCACCGCTGGCAGTCGTCGAGACGGTGACGGTCACGGACATCCCGAGCGAGGGCGGCACCGGCTTCGCGATCGGGTCGAGCGACAGCGGCGGTTCGGTCCGGACGCTGGCCTCTCCCGACATCGCCATGTGCGCCGACTGCGCGGGCGAGCTCGCCGACCCGGACAACCGCCGTTTCCGGCATCCGTTCATCACCTGTACGAACTGTGGACCCCGCTTCACGATCATCACCGGCCTCCCGTACGACCGGCCGACCACCACGATGGCTGCGTTCGCCATGTGTGGTCCGTGCGCCACCGAGTACGCCGACCCGGCCGACCGACGATTCCACGCACAGACGATCGCCTGCCCGGACTGCGGGCCTCGCCTCGAACTCGTCGACGCCGAGGGTGGGTCTCACGTCGGAGAGAGCGCGCTGGCCGAGGCGCGAGTCCAGCTGGCGGCCGGGCGCATCGTCGCGGTCAAGGGCATCGGCGGCTATCACCTGGCCTGCGACGCGACCAACCCGTCAACCGTCGCCGAGCTGCGACACCGCAAGCAGCGTGGTGCCAAGCCGTTCGCGGTGATGGTTCCGGACCTGGATGCCGCTGCGTCACTGGTCGTCGTGTCCCGGACCGCCGCAGACCTACTCGCCGGGATCCGCCGACCGGTCGTGATCCTCCCTCGCCGCCAGGACCCTCGTTCCCCGGTCTGTGACGCGGTCGCACCCGGCAACCCCGACCTCGGCATCCTGTTGCCCTACACACCGTTGCACCGTCTTCTCTTCGGTCTCGGCGAAGACCCGTCCGGTCCCGCTGCTCTGGTCATGACGTCGGGCAACCTCTCGGGCGAACCCATCGTCACCGACGACGACGATGCACTGGTCCGGTTGGCGTCGCTTGCGGACAGCTGGCTGCGCCACGACCGTCCGATCCACGTGCCGTGCGACGACTCGGTGACCCGGGTCTTCGACGGCCACGAGATCCCGGTGCGCCGCTCTCGGGGCTATGCCCCGCTGCCGCTCGCGCTGCCCTTCGAGGTCACCGCCACGCTGGCCGCCGGTGCCGACCTGAAGAACACGTGCGCCGTCGCTGACGGGCGCTACGCGTGGCTGAGCCAGCACGTCGGCGACATGGACGACCTGGCCACGATCGATGCGCTGAGCGCGACGCGAGCGCATCTCGAGACATTGACCGGGGTCCGCCCCGAGCAGGTGGTGGCCGACGCGCATCCGTCATACCGCTCGACCACGTGGGCGCGCAGCACCGCCGGAGACCGGCCGTTCCGGATCGCGCAGCACCACCACGCCCACATCACCGCCGTCATGGGCGAACACGGCCTCGACGGCAGTTCGCCAGTCCTCGGCTTCGCCTTCGACGGCACCGGGTACGGCACCGACGGTGCGGTCTGGGGTGGTGAGGTGCTGGTGGCCGACTACAAGGGGTTCCGCCGGGTGGCACACCTCGCGTACACCCCCTTGCCGGGTGGCGACATCTCGGTTCGTCGGCCCTACCGCATGGCACTCGCGCACCTGTATGCAGCGGGGGTGGCTTGGGATGACGACATCCCCTCCGTCGTGGCGTGTCCTGCCGACGAGCGCCGTGTGCTGCTGCACCAGCTCGAGACGGGACTCGGCACGGTCGCGACGTCGAGCATGGGCCGGCTGTTCGACGCGGTGGCGTCCCTGGCGGGGGTCCGACAGGTGGCTGACTTCGAGGCGGAGGCCGCCATCGAGCTCGAAGGGCTGGCTCGAGGTGTCGCCGTCGACCGGCCGCGCTACGCCTTTGGTCTCGGCCGGGCGACGACCGAGGCCCAGCTCACCGAGATCGATGCTGCGCCTGTGATTCGGGCGGTGGTGCACGACGTGTGCGCGGGCATTGACACGACCGTGATTGCTGCGGCGTTCCACAGTGCCGTGGTCGATGTGGTCGCCGACATTGCCCAGCGAGCCGAGGCGGCGTACGGACACATGCCCGTGGTGCTGGGCGGCGGCGTCTTTCAGAACGGCGTCCTGCTCAGCGGTGTGCTCTCGCGGCTCGGTGATGGCGTCCTGTGGCCGCGTCAGCTGCCGGCGAACGACGGCGGACTCGCTCTCGGACAGATCTTGATCTCGGCAAGCGGATGAACCGAACGACCCCTACTGGAAGGAGAAGCACATGTGTCTGGCCGTGCCAGGGCAGGTGATGAGTGTCGAGGAGCGTGACGGCACCTTGATGGCGGACGTCGACTTCGGTGGCATCCGCAAGGACGTGTGTCTGCAGTACATCCCCGACGCCTCTGTCGGCGAGTACGTCGTGGTGCATGTCGGTTTCGCGATCCAACGACTCGACGAGAAGTCAGCCAACGAGACGCTGGCCAACTTCGAGCGGATGGGCATCCTCGAGGAGGAGTTCGGCGACGGCTTCGCCCTCGCTGCCAAACAGGCTGGTTTCGATGAAGGAGTGCAGGCATGAAGTATCTCGACGAGTTCAGCAATCCCGATCTGGCCAGGCGACTCCTCGATCAGATTCACGAGTCGTCCACCCGGCCCTGGGCGATCATGGAGGTCTGCGGCGGACAGACGCACTCGATCATCAGGCACGGCATCGACCAGCTCCTGCCCGACAACATCGAGATGATCCACGGGCCTGGTTGTCCGGTCTGCGTGACTCCCCTCGAGATCATCGACAAGGCGCTGGCGATCGCCTCACGTCCGGACGTCATCTTCTGCTCGTTCGGAGACATGCTCCGTGTCCCCGGCAGTAGTGAGGACCTCTTCCGCATCAAGAGCGCCGGCGGCGACATCCGCGTCGTGTACTCCCCGCTCGACGCGCTCACGCTCGCGCGGGAGAACCCCGACCGTGAGGTCGTCTTCTTCGGCATCGGCTTCGAGACCACGGCGCCCGCCAACGCGATGACGGTCTACCAGGCGCAGCGGCTGGGCATCAAGAACTTCTCGCTGCTGGTGTCGCACGTGCTCGTTCCTCCGGCCGTGGCCGCGATCATGGAGTCACCGACCTGCCGGGTGCAGGCGTTCCTGGCTGCCGGTCACGTGTGCAGCGTGATGGGCACTGCGGAGTACCCGCCGTTGTGCGACAAGTACGACGTCCCGATCGTGGTGACCGGTTTCGAGCCCCTCGACATTCTCGAAGGCATCCGCAGAACGGTCCTGCAGCTCGAACAGGGCCGACACGAGCTCGAGAACGCCTACGAGCGCGCTGTCCGTCCCGAGGGCAACATCCCGGCCATGCAGATGCTCGAGGACGTGTTCGAGCGCACCGACCGCGCCTGGCGAGGCATCGGGGTGATCCCGCAGAGTGGGTGGCAGCTCTCCCCGAAGTACCGCGAGTTCGACGCCGAGCATCGCTTCAGCGTCACCGACATCCACACCGAGGAGTCGTCGATCTGCCGGTCCGGAGAGGTGCTACAGGGTCTGATCAAGCCACACGAGTGCGCCGCGTTCGGCAAGGAATGCACGCCGCGCAACCCGCTGGGCGCGACCATGGTGTCCTCCGAGGGCGCCTGCGCCGCGTACTACCTGTACCGCCGTCTCGAGCTCGTGGAGGCCTGATATGACCGACCTCCAGCAGGGGTCCGACATCCCGGGCGAACCGTTGGACTTCAGCGGCTGGGTGTGTCCCGCCCCCTTGCGTGACTCCCCCAACATCGTGATGGGCCACGGTGGCGGCGGAGCCATGTCGAGTGAGCTCATCGAGCACCTGTTCCTGCCGGCGTACGGAGAGGCGGCTGCGGCGGAGCTCGGCGACTCAGCGGTCGTCGATGTCACCGGCACCGATCGGCTGGCCTTTTCGACGGACTCGTTCGTCGTCAAGCCGATGTTCTTCCCCGGCGGCTCGATCGGAGACCTCGCGGTCAACGGCACGGTCAACGACCTGGCCATGTCCGGCGCTCGGCCGCTCGTGCTGTCGACGGCGTTCATCGTCGAGGAGGGGACCCCCCTCGGTGAGCTCGGCCGGGTCGCTGAAGCACTCGGTGCGGCTGCCCGTGCAGCCGGCGTCAAGCTCGTGACCGGTGACACCAAGGTCGTCGACAACGGAAGTGGCGACGGTGTCTTCATCAACACCGCCGGCATCGGCCTCCTCGACCCCGAGGTGGACATCCGGCCCGACCGCGCGGCCGTCGGCGACGTCGTGCTGGTCAGTGGCGACATCGGTGTCCACGGTGTCGCGGTCATGAGCTGCCGCGAGGGCCTCGAGTTCGGCACCACGGTCGAAAGCGACACGGCGGCACTGCACGGGTTGGTGGCCGACATCATCGCGACCGGTACCGATGTGCACGTGCTGCGCGACC
>JANLYC010000609.1:0-4384 GCA_031365435.1 Nocardioidaceae bacterium | reverse complement strand
GGTCGCGCAGCCCCATCACGGCGCGCAGCGGCTGGCGCGCTCGCGGCCACGGCACGTCGTTCTCGTCGCGCACGGTGAGCTGCGGGTCGTCGGCCTCGACCGTGCCAGTGCCGACCAGCACGGTGTCACATACGGATCGTTGCCGGTGGACGTCGGCTCGGGCCTGAGGGCCGGTGATCCACCGCGCCGAGCCGTCAGCGGCGGCCGAGCGGCCGTCGAGAGTCGCCGCGAACTTCCACGTGACGTAGGGGCGCCGGTGGCGCAGCACGAAGGTCCATACCTGGTTGATGGTTTCGGCCTCGTCGGCCAGTACCCCGCCCTCGACGTCGACGCCCGCGGCCAGCAGTGCCTCGGCGCCGCCGTCCGCGACGGGGTTGAGATCGTCCTGGGCGAACACCACGCGTCGCACGCCCGCTGCGATCAGGGCGTCGGTACACGGTCCGGTCCGCCCGACGTGGTTGCACGGCTCCAGGCTGACCACGACCGTGCTGCCACGGGCCCGGTCACCGGCGGCGGCCAGGGCGATGACCTCGGCGTGCGGGGTGCCGGCACCGCGGTGGTAGCCCTCAGCCACGACCTGCCCGCTGTCGTCGATGACCACGGCGCCCACCCGCGGGTTGGGGCCGGTGGGTATGCCGGGCGTGCAGGCAAGGGCGAACGCCTGGGCCATGCCCTGCAGCTCGCTGTCGGTCGCCACGTCGTCTCGTCTCCCGTCATCAGCCTCGTCCTCACGGACTCCGGGGCTGCGACGTGGACCGCGGCGGTGGCGGTCGCGAGGCACCACACGTGCCTGCGCAACCGTCGCCGACGGGCGACGTGCGTGCATCCTCCCATCCGGACTTTCACCGTCGGTCCCGGAATTCCACCGGATCAACCGGCCGCCAGGGCGGCCGGGTCGCGGACTGTCACCGCCGGCTCGGAATTACACCGACCCCGGAGCACGCAAGAGTTGTCACTCTGCGTCTCCAGTATGCCATTCCCCACCTCGCCCGAGCCGGGACGGGCCGGTGAGCGTCAGCGCGTGAGTCCGCGAAGCGCCGGCCCCGTTCAAGACAGTCGACACACTGGCCAAACGCCACACCCTGCTCGGGTCACTCAGCTGGACGCGACCGCGAGTTCGCGAAGGTGCGCCACCATCGCGTCCGGTTCGTCCGCCCCGAAGACCGCCGAGCCGGCGACGAATACATCGGCCCCGGCCCTGGCGCACCGCTCGATCGTGTCGGCCGAGACACCCCCGTCGACCTGCAGCCACACCTCCCCGCCGTGCCGGCTGATCATTGCGCGGGCGCGTTCGATCTTCGGCAGGCAGACGTCCAGGAAAGCCTGCCCTCCGAAGCCTGGCTCGACGGTCATGATCAGGAGCAGGTCGAGCTCGGGCAGCAGGTCCTCGTACGGCTCGATCGCGGTCGCCGGTCTGAGCGCCATACCGGCACGGGCCTGTTTGGAGCGCAGCTCACGCGCCAGCCGCACGGGGGCCGAGCACGCCTCGACGTGGAAGGTCACGCTCGCCGCTCCCGCCTCGACATAGGCCGGAGCCCACCGATCGGGGTCCTCGATCATCAGATGGCAGTCGAGGGGTTGGGCGGCGACCCGCGCCAGCGACTCCACCACGGGCAGCCCCAGCGTCAGGTTGGGGACGAAGTGGTTGTCCATGACGTCGACGTGCAGCCAGTCGGCACTCCCCACGGAGCGAGCAGCGGCCTCGAGGTTGGCGAAGTCGGCCGTCAGGATGCTCGGTGAGATCTGGATGCCCATGGTGCGAGGAGTCTAGAGGAGCCCGCCGCCGCCAGGATCAGGAGCGACGCAGGATGGCGACGAACATCGCGTCGGTGCCGTGAACGTGCGGCCACAGCTGGACGTGCGGACCATCACGGAGGTCGTCGATCTCTGGGAGCAGGTCCCGGGCATCCTCCTCGCTGACGTCCGGGCGGACCGACAGCGCTGCGTCGACCACTCCCCGGGTCTCGTCGGCGTGAGGGGAGCAGGTGACATAGGCGACGACGCCACCGGGGCGCACGGAGTCCAGCGCCGCACCCAACAACCCCTTCTGCAACGGCCCCATGGCTGCCACGTCGCCTGGCGTCCGTCGCCAGCGCGCCTCCGGCCGCCGGCGGAGCGCGCCCAGGCCACTGCAGGGCGCGTCCACCAGGATCCGGTCGAACGTGCCCACCCGCCACGCCGGCTTGGTGCCGTCGCCGCAGAGGATCGTGGCCGGCGGGCCGTAGGCGCGCAGCCCAGAGCGCACCAGCGTCGCCCGGTGCGGGAGGCGTTCGTTGGCGATGAGCGTCGCCCCGCGTCCGCGCGCCAGGCCGGTCAGCAGCGCCGCCTTGCCACCCGGACCGGCGCACAGGTCGAGCCAGTGGGTGTCCCGGCCGGCGACCGCGGCCCGCGCCAGGGCCAGCGTCACCAGCTGCGAGCCTTCGTCCTGGATGCCCACCCGGCCGGCGCGCACGTCGTCGAGCTGGCCTGGGTCTCCGGACTCGAGGACAGCGGCGTACGGCGACCAGCGTCCCGGTCGGACCTGCGCACCCGCCCCGTCGACCACGTCATCTCTCTCGACCAGGCCCGGCCGGGACACCAAGGTCACCAGCGGGGCCAGGTTGTCGGCAGCCAGCAGGGCCGTCACCTCGTCGACGTCTCCGAGGAGGCGGAGGAACTCCTCAACGATCCAGCGCGGGTGCGCATGCGTCACAGCGAGATGACCGACCAGGTCGCGCCCACGATCCGGCGCCAGTCGCGCCATCCACGTCGGCAGGTCGTGCTCGGCCACGCGACGGAGAACGGCGTTCACCAGCCGGACCGGTCGCTCGCCGACCCCGGCCCGCACGAGCTCGACCGTCGTTCCCACGGCTGCATGGGACGGCACGCGCATGCTGACGATCTGGTGCGCGCCCAGCCGCAGTGCTGTCCGAACGGCGGGCTGTAGCGAGGCCGAGCCGGCGGTCACCAGCGCGTCGATGATGACGTCGTAGCTGCCCTGCAGTCGGGCGGTCCCAGCCGCGAGCTCGGTGGCGAAGGCTGCATCCCGGCCCTCCAGCCCGCGATCGGACAGCAAGCGAGGCAGCGCCAGGTTGAGATAGGCGTCATCGGTGTCCACGGCGCGCAGCGCGTCGTACGCCACCTGGCGCGCAGGGTCGACCGCGGTCCGGGCGCGGGCCCTGCGCGGCGAACCTGCGGTCACGTCGTCAGCTACCCAGCCGTACCGGGACCGAGCGCAGACCACGCGCCCAGTCGGCCGCGCGCATCCGCGGCTTGCCCTGCGGCTGCACGTCCCCCAGCACGAGGGCGTGGCTGCCGGTCCCGACGAGCACGGCAGACTTGCCGACGGCCAGGTCGCCGGGACCGAGCTCGGTACGGTCCGGACGTGCTTCGGCCGGTCCGACCTTCAGGCGGCTCCCGTCCAGAGTCGTCCAGGCGCCCGGCGCAGGCGTGCAACCGCGGATGTGACGGTCCACCGCGAAGCCGGGCCGGGCCCAGTCGATCTGCGCTTCGTCAACGGTCAGCTTGGGGGCGTACGAGACGAGCTCCTCCTCTTGTGCCCGCTCCTCGAGGATGCCGTCCTCGATGCCGTCGAGCGTGGTGACCAGCAGCCCCCCGCCGTACTCCGCGAGGCGGTCGAGGAGCGTCCCGGCGGTGTCGTCGGCGCGGATGCGTTCGGTGAACAATCCATAGGTCGGACCGGCGTCCAGTTCCTTGACGATCCGGAAGGTGGTCGCACCGGTCACCTCGTCACCGGCCATGAGTGATCGCTGCACGGGCGCGGCACCGCGCCACGACGGGAGCACCGAGAAGTGCAGGTTGACCCACCCGCGCGGCGGGATCACGAGGGCGTCAGGCGGCAGCAGCGCACCGTAGGCGACCACGGGGCAGCAGTCGGGCGCGAGCCGGCTCAGGCGGGACAGGAAGTCCGGATCACCGGCCCGCACCGGCTTGAGCACCTCGATACCGTGTTCCGTGGCCAGCTGAGCGACCGGTGAGCTGGTGAGCGTGCGGCCGCGACCGGCCGGTGCGTCGGGGCGGGTGACAACGGCCGCGACGTCGTGACGCGAGTCCAGCAGCGCCCGCAACGATGGCAGTGCGACCTCGGGGGTGCCGGCAAACACGACCCGCACGCCTACATGCCCCGACCGAACATGGGGTGCGGGCTCTGCCTGACCGTCGGCGCCTGCAGCCCGTTCCACTCGGCCTCGCGGATCGCCTTCATCGCCGCCTTGCGAGTCGCGGCGTCGAGGCGGTCGACGAAGAGGATGCCGTCGAGATGGTCGGTCTCGTGCTGGAGGCAGCGAGCCAAAGTCTCGGTGCCCTCGAGCAGCACCGGCTCGCCGTACATGTCGAACCCGCGGGCGACGACGCCGAACGCACGGGTGCAGTCGAAGGTCAGGCC
>JANLYC010000608.1:0-1715 GCA_031365435.1 Nocardioidaceae bacterium | reverse complement strand
GCCGCGGGTTTTCGAGGACGATCGGACGACCCTGGTTGATGGATGTCGGCACGTCGTTGGACTGCGGGATCGAGGCGGCGATCTTGAGGTCGAGGGTCTTCTCGACCTCCGACGGGGTCAGCCCGACCTTCATGTCGGCCTTGTTCAGGACGAAGCGCCACTTCTCGCGAGGGTGGTTGAGCAACCCGAGCGTCTCGGAGGTGATCTTCAGGCTCTTGAGGGCGGGGACGTCGAGCGTTCCGACCAGCACGATCAGGTCGGACTCGTCGAAGGCCTGGAGCACGGCGTCATCGAACGCCGGTGGCGAGTCGACGACGACCACGTCGAAGCAGGACTTCAGGACGCGCAGGATCTGGCCGATCGTCTCACCGGTGAGACGATCCTTCGCCTCGGGCTGGACTGGCGCGGCCAGCACCTTGAGGCCGGGTGAGTGCTCGGTCAGCAACGCCTCGACCACCGACGGATCGAGCCTGCGGTCGATCCCGGCGGCGTCCGCGATCGTGTGGACCGGGAAGAGCTGCATCACGATCGAGACGTCGCCGAACGCGAGGTCGAGGTCGACGATGCAGACGTTGCGCTTGCCACCATCGGCGAGCGCAGAGGCCAGGTTGGTCGAGACCGTGGTCTTCCCCACCCCACCCTTGGCGGAGAACACCGTGATCAGCTTGCCTTGCGGCCCGCTCGACTCATCCGTGCGCCCGTCGTCGTTGGTCAAGGCGACGTGCAGGGAGTAGACCCGCGAGACCGCTTCGGCCAGTCCGGTGAGGTCGCGTTCTTCGACGACCTCCCGCATACCGGCGCGCAACGCCTCAGCGAGCACCGTCGTGTCCACACGGCGGCGGACCAGGATGACGCCCAACGCGGGTTTGGTGACCCGGAGGGTGTCAGCCAGGGCGACGCCGGCCGCAAGGTCGACGGACGAGCCGAGGATGACGGCATACTCACCCGGATGGGTGTCGAGGTGCCGGCGAACCTGCTCGAGACCGGCGACGACGGTCGTGTTGCCCCCGACGGCCGCGGTCAGAGCCTCGGCCGTGCCGGAGTCCAGCTCTACGATGACGGTCATAACCTGCCCTTAGCTGGTGAAGAGGTTCTTGGATGACACGCCCGAGCTCGGACGCACCCGTGACTTGTCGTTCAGGAGTCCGAGCGACAGGGTCCCGTTCTGCTTGGCGAAGATGACGCGCTCGGCCTGCGCCTGGGTGAGCGCCAGCGTGAGGATCGTCGACGGGATCTGCTCGGTCGTCTGCGCACCGCTGGGGTCCGTGGTGGTCGTGTTGAGGATCGTCGTCGTGCCGACGCCGATGACCTCGACCTCGGGCAGCAAGATCCTGGTGAACTGACCACTGTTCGAGGTGCTACCGGAGTCCGACGAGGTGTCGCTGGTCGAGTCGAAGATCGCGACCTTCGAGCCCGGGACGACGAAGCCCGCAACACGGTTGGGGTCGTCGAGCTGGATCGAGATCGCCATGGTCCCATCGGGAATGGTCAAGGACTGGCGAGAGCCGGGGACGCCGAAGCGGCCGGGCAGGATCTGCTCGCCGGGATAGATCGTGGTGAGCGCGATCTCCCCGGTGAGTGAGTCGGTGCTGGTCAACGCACCCGGAAGCACGTTGGCCCGGGGGACGTCGACGAGGTCGAGCTTGCCGGCTGACTGAGCAGCCTCGATGGTCTCTCCGGCCTCGATCTGATTCGTGGCGGACAGCACCTTGACA
>JANLYC010000579.1:0-2219 GCA_031365435.1 Nocardioidaceae bacterium | reverse complement strand
CGCACGTGGGGCGGCTTCGTCTTCGTCCACCTCACACCCGGGGAGGCCGGCGACTTCGACGTCGACATCCGGCCCGTCGCCGACAGGCTGCAGCGCTATCCGCTGTCCGGACTCACCACCGGGCTGAGCATGACGTACGACGTCGACGCGAACTACAAGGTGCTGGCCGAGAACTACAACGAGTGCTATCACTGTGGGCCCGTGCACCCTGAGCTGACGCGCCTGGTCCCCTCTTTCGGAGGTGGTGGCGTCGGCCTCGTCTGGGACGCAGGCATCCCACATCGCGACGGAGCCTGGACGTTCACGATGACCGGCACGACCAACCGCCGGCCGTTCCCCGAACTCAACGAGGCCGAGCGCACCCGCCACAAGGGCGAGCTCGTCTATCCGAACCTGTGGTTGTCGTGCGCCGCCGACCACGTCGCGGCCTTCGTGTCGTGGCCGCTCGACACCGGGCGGACCCGCATCCGGTGTGACCTGCTCTTCGAGCCAGCGGCGATCGCGGCCGGCGACTTCGACCCGCACGACGCCGGGGACCTGTGGCACCTCGTCAACCAGCAGGACTGGGCCATTTGTGAGGCCGTGCAGCGCGGCATGTCCTCGCGGGCGTACAGCCAGGGGTGGTTCGCCCCGATGGAGGACGCCAGCGCGGACATCCGCCGCTGGCTGCTGCCTCGCCTCGGGGACTCCACGTGACGCCCGCCGCCGACGCCGGGTTCGAGTACGTCGTCGTGGGCCTCGGTGCCTTGGGCAGCGCCACGGCGTACCAGCTGGCCAAGCAAGGCCATCGCGTGCTCGGCCTCGAGCAGTTCGAGCTCGGCCACGCCCGCGGCGCCTCCCACGACACGTCCCGGATCCTGCGCCACAGCTATCACACGCCCGGCTACGTCGGCCTGACGTTCGCGGCGTACGAAGACTGGGCGACGCTGGAGGCGGACAGCGCCGAGCGGCTGGTGACGCAGGTCGGGGGGCTCGACCTCTTCCCGCCGGGCGCCGCCATTCCGATCGATGACTACACGAGGTCGATGTCTGCCTGCGGCGTCGCGTACGAGTCGCTCGACCGTGCCGCCATCGCCTCCCGCTGGCCACAGTTCGCGATCCCCGAGAGCACCGTCGGCCTCTATCAGGAGCGCGGCTCGATCGTTCCGGCCGGTCGTGGCACCGCGGTCATGCAGGCACAGGCCCAGCGGTTCGGGGCGGTGCTACGCGACCAGACCCCGGTCCTCGCACTCGAGCCGGACGGCAAGGGTGTCACCGTGGTCACGGCTGACTCCACCCACCGCGCCCGTCGCGTCGTCGTGTGCGCGGATGCCTGGACCAACCAGGTCCTGGCCGGGCTCGACCTGGTGCTGCCGTTGACGGTGACACTCGAGCAGGTGACGTACTTCCAGCCAGCCGACGCCAGGCCCTTCCAGCCAGGACTGCTGCCGTTGTGGATCTGGATGGACGACCCGTCGTACTACGGATTCCCCTGCTACGGCGAGTCCACGGTCAAGGCAGCGCGAGACTGCAGCGAGATCGAGGTCACCGGGGACGACCGGCCTTTCGAGCCGGATTCGACGCGCCTGCAGAGCCTGACGGACTTCATGGCGACGACCTTGCCGGGATCCGGCCCGCCGGTGCGGTCCAGGACCTGTCTCTACACGCTGACCCCCGACCGGGACTTCGTGCTCAGCCCGGTGCCGGGGCATGAGTCAGTGCTGGTGGGACTCGGCGCCGGGCACGCCTTCAAGTTCGCGCCCACGTTCGGCCGGCTGCTCGCCGAGCTGGCCTCGACCGGCGCGTGCAGCGCAGACGTGACGCCGTTCTCGCTCGACCGCGATGCGCTGACCAAGCCCGACCAGCCCGTGCACTGGTTGGTGTGACGTGCCGGCGTACTCAGCTGCGGGCGGCGGCAGCAGGGCGGTGACGAAGTCCGCCGTCGACCGACGACGCGGAACCGTTCATGACCAGCAGCGCACGGTCGATGCCGACCTCGTCGGCGGTCGCCTGCCGTACCCAGGTCTGCAGCTGTTTGCGGGTGACGCTCTTGTAGACCAGTGCTGCGACCGAAAGACCGTCGAGAAGTGCACCCACCCTGGCCACCGTGCTCTGCGGGTCGGGGCAGCTGAAGTCACCGTTGTCGACTCCCTCAGCGATGACTCGCTCGAGAGCGTCGCGCCACCGGCCGTCGAGCTTGCGCAGCGATGCTCGGATCGACGCTTCCCGCAGCGCTGTCG
>JANLYC010000570.1:0-5083 GCA_031365435.1 Nocardioidaceae bacterium | reverse complement strand
ACCAGCCCGGACAAGATGATGCCGCTGCCGGTCGCCCAGCCACCGAGGGGCAGGTCAGGCCCGATGATCCAGATCTCGGGGATCTCGGGGTCGAACCACCACACCAGTCCTGTCGCCAGGACCGCTGATGCGCTGAGCATGCTGAGCAGGATTCGCGGATAGGTCGCCACACCCTGCTTGGCGCCGGCGATCGCCTTCTCCTTGACCGGTTCGACCCGGCGTTCGGCCCACTCGTACTCCTGGGAGAGCACCACGAGGCCAGACAGCAGCACCAGGACACCGGGACCAGGAAGGGGGATCGCCGCAAGTCCCACCAGCACCAGCAACCAGCCGAGAATCGTCACCCAGGTCTTGCGTGCCATCGGCGGGAGTCTCCTCGGGGTCGGCCGGTCCGCTTGGCAAGGGAGCCTACGGCACCGTCGCACGTGGTCGTGCCCTCACGGGACCTTCGCCGGTTTCGGTGGGCTTGCGATCAGTGCAAGATGGGCCTAAGCCCCCATGGGTAGTCGAGTGTGAGCGCCAGAGGACCAAGATGACCCGATACGTGTATGACTTCGCTGAAGGAAGCGCCAGCCAGAAGGATCTGCTGGGTGGCAAGGGCGCCAACCTCGCCGAGATGACGACCCTCGGGCTGCCCGTCCCGCCCGGCTTCACCATCACGACCGAGGCGTGCAAGGTCTACCTCGAGACCGCAGAGGTTCCGGCTGAGCTCGACGACGAGGTCGGCACCCATCTCGCGACGCTCGAGGAAGCCATGGGGCGCACGCTCGGGCAGGCCGACGACCCGTTGCTGGTCTCCGTCCGGTCCGGCGCCAAGTTCTCGATGCCGGGCATGATGGAAACGGTCCTCAACGTCGGTCTCAACGACGAGTCGGTCCTCGGCCTCGCGAAGATCTCGGGCAGCGCCAGGTTCGCCTGGGACTCCTATCGACGCCTGCTGTCGATGTTCGGCGCGACCGTGCTCGACGTGGAGCGTGCCCGGTTCGACGACGCGCTCGACGACCTCAAGCATCGCCGGAAGGTCTCATCCGACCTCGACCTGACGGCCGACGACTTCGAAGAGCTGGTGGCGACCTACAAGAAGGTGATCGTCGACCGGACCGGTGCGGAGTTCCCGCAGGCACCGCGCGAGCAGCTCGACCTTGCGGTCCGCGCCGTCTTCTCGTCCTGGAACACCGACCGGGCGAAGATCTACCGACGCCAGGAGGGGATCCCCGACGATCTCGGCACCGCCGTGACGATCTGCTCGATGGTGTTCGGCAACCTCGGGGACGACTGCGGCACGGGCGTCTGCTTCACCCGCGACCCTGCCACCGGCCACCAGGGCGTGTATGGCGACTACCTCCCGAACGCCCAAGGAGAAGACGTCGTCGCCGGCATCCGGAACACGCTGCCACTGACCGCGCTCGGTGACCGCGACCAGAAGTCCTACGACGAGCTTCTCGGCATCATGGCGACGCTCGAGAAGCACTACAAGGACATGTGCGACATCGAGTTCACCGTCGAGCGCGGCAAGCTGTGGATGTTGCAGACCCGGGTCGGCAAGCGCACAGCGGCCGCGGCGTTCCGGGTGGCGATGCAGTTCGTCGACGAAGGGCTGATCGACCTGGACGAGGCACTGCGCCGGGTCACCGGGGCGCAGCTGGCGAACCTGATGTTCCCGCAGTTCGACAAGAGTGGTGACCTGACTCTGATCGCCACCGGCATGGCCGCCAGTCCCGGCGCCGCGGTCGGCAAGGCGGCGTTCGACTCTGCCACCGCCGTCGAATGGGCCGCCAAGGGTGAGGACGTCATCCTGGTCCGTCGTGAGACGACGCCCGACGACCTGCGCGGCATGATCGCGGCCAAGGGAATCGTCACCAGTCGCGGCGGCAAGACGTCGCACGCCGCCGTTGTGGCGCGAGGCATGGGCCGCACCTGCGTCGTCGGGGTGGAGGCGTTGCGGGTCGACCCGCGCGAACGCTCCTTCACCACGCCGGACGGTGTGCACGTCGACGAGGGAGACATGCTCTCCATCGACGGCTCGACCGGCGAGGTGTTCACCGGTGAGGTCGCGGTGACCGAGAGCGTCGTGGTCGAGGCGCTGCTTGCCGGGAGCGACTCGTCATCGGGCGGCCGGCGCAAGGGAGGAAGCCAGGATGAAGAGCTCGTCCAGGCGGTCGCCGCGTTGATGGAGCATGCGGACCGCACGAGGCGGATGGGCGTTCGTGCCAACGCAGATACCCCGGAAGACGCACAGCGTGCGCGCGACTTCGGAGCTGAAGGCATCGGGCTCTGTCGCACTGAGCACATGTTCTTGGGCTCCCGTCGCAAGATCGTCGAACGCGTGATCCTGGCCAACAGCGACGAGCAGCGGGAAAAGGCGCTCGAGGAGCTGTTGCCGCTGCAGCGCGACGACTTCCTGGGCATCTTCGAGGCGATGGACGGACTGCCTGTCGTCGTCCGGCTCCTCGACCCACCGCTCCACGAGTTCCTCCCGGACCTGACGGAGCTGTCGGTGAAGGTCGCCGTCGCTGAGGCGCTGGGCAAGCCGGACGCAGAGGCGGCGGCGCTGCTCAAGGAAGTCCAGCGCCATCACGAGCAGAACCCGATGCTCGGCATGCGCGGTGTGCGGCTCGGGCTCGTCGTCCCGGGACTGTTCCTCCTGCAGGTTCGCGCGATCGCCGAGGCGGCTGCCGAGCTGACGAAGGCGGGGAAGCATCCTCATCCCGAGATCATGGTGCCGCTGGTGGCCGACGTGAAAGAGCTCGCCATCATCCGGGCGCAGGCCGAGGAGACGATCGCCGAGGTCGGCCGCGAGGTCGGCCAGGACCTCAGCTTCCCCATCGGAACGATGATCGAGCTGCCGCGTGCGGCCTTGACTGCCAAGGAGATCGCCCACGAGGCCGAGTTCTTCTCGTTCGGTACCAACGACATGACCCAGACGACGTGGGGGTTCAGCCGCGACGACGTCGAGTCGGAGTTCTTCCCGCACTACATCGACGCCGGGATCTTCAACGTGAGCCCGTTCGAGACACTCGACGTGGCCGGTGTCGGCCGCATCGTGTCCGTGGCGGCGTGGGAGGGCAAGGAGACGCGCTCCGACCTCGTGATCGGCGTCTGCGGTGAACACGGGGGAGACCCCGCGTCGATCCATTTCTTCGAGTCGATCTCGCTCGACTACGTCTCGTGCTCCCCGTTCCGGGTGCCGGTGGCCAGGCTCGAATCTGCTCGTTCGACGCTCGACGAGGGGGAGAGCTCGTCGCGCTGAACCGCTGTGTCAGGCGGGCTGGGGCAGGACACGGTAAAGACGGTAGAAGGTCGGAGTCCAACCGAACGACGTGAAAGCCCGTGAAGACTCGAGGTTCGTGGCTGCCCAGTCGCAGACCGCGTGGTCGAAACCTTGATCGCGTGCCCAGTCGAGCAACTCAGCCGTCAAGGTTCGCCCGACTCCCTTCCCACGCGCCTGCTCGGCCACGACGACGATGCCGAAGATGGCCGAGTTGTGCGGTGCCCGTAGGTCGCGTCTGCGGTCATCGGTGATCTCGCCGTAGCCCAGATGCTCTCCGTCCGATTCAGCGACCATGGCACATACCGACGGTTCCGCGAGGAACTCGCGCTGCTCCGCAATCGCGTGCGGCTCGGACGGGATCGGCATTGGGCTGAATGCCGGGGAGCCCGCGAGATGCTCGGTGAGGACACGGTCCGCGCGGCCGGCCGTGTGGGCTTCGTCGGGGCCGATCCGGCGTACGACGATGCCGCCGACGCCGGCCCGCCGAGGCAGCGGGGTCATGTCGCGCAAGGCCCACGTGTGCTGGATCCCGAAGCTCGTGACGAACCACGGCCACAGCAGGTCATGCACCGCCGGCACGTGGGCCACGTGTTGGCGGAGCCCTTCGGCCACCCAGTGTCGCGCCGCATGGGCATAGAGGCTGCGTGTGGTCTCGGCATCGGTCGCGGCGTGGTCGTTCAGGTCAGACCAGGCGAACCCGGCACGGGGGCCGTCGGTGATGCGCGTGCAGCGCAGGTAGCCCACGAGCTCACCCGCACGAAACGCCACGTGGCCCGTCGTACCGGCGTCCGTCTCGACGAGCAGCCGCCGCGCACCCTCGTGGTCCAGTTCCGGCAAGGCGGGGTTGGACTGACGGTGGACCTTGTGGCGGGAGTCCAGCAGCCCGGCCGCTTCGTCGAGGTGTTCCGGCGACCACGGTGCGAACTCGAGATCGAGGGCGGGCATGCGACGAGAGTAGAACGTCAGCTCGTCACGTGGCGAGGGCGTTTGCTCGCCCGTCAGTGGCGCAGGTACCGGACGATTCCGTTGCGCAGCCCGTGCGCATAAACGTGCGCGCGGTAGTGCTGGGAGGTCATGTGGTGGGCGTCTGTCCCGTTTCGCATGTTGCCCAGCTCCACCAGCACGATGGGCACGTTGCTCCAGTTGAGAGTCCCGAGGTCCGTGCGAACGTCGTAGCCGTCGCCACCATAGGCGTTCGAGGGACGCGCTCCGGCACCGACCAGCCCATGCTTGACCCGCACGGCAAAGGCTCGGGACGAGCGGAGGATGTCGTCGGTCCACCCTCTGCGGAGCCCCGGACGGATCACGAAGAATCCGCGGACGCCGGGAGTCGCGCCGTCACCATGCACCGAAATGGCCGCATCGGCGTGGAAGCGGTTGCCCGTGCGACCGCGCACGTTGATGCACGGGCCCCAGTCGGCACGGGAGTTGGTGTGCCGGGTGAGGTGGACGGTGGCTCCGCGTGCCTCGAGCTGCGCCTGCAACGCCCTGCTCACCCGCCAGGCGAAGGTCGACTCGGGAAACCCTCCGTTGGTGGCGGTTCCCGTCGTGTTGCAGGCCTTCTTGAAGCCACCGGCGTTGACCAGCCTGTTGATCTGGCGGGGATGGTTGGCGTTACCGAGCTGGTGACCCGGGTCGATGACGACGACCTTCCCGGTGAGCGGCCTGCCCCGGGCTGCAGTGGCTGCGGAGACGTCGGCCGCACGAGCCGCCGTCGTCGCGACGCCGGTCACTGTCCGGGTGTCGACGCCGGCCGGGCTGCTGCCCGTCGAGGAGCCGGTGAGTGTGAGCGCGACGGCGCCTGCGCCCAGC
>JANLYC010000560.1:0-4963 GCA_031365435.1 Nocardioidaceae bacterium | reverse complement strand
GCACCGACGACGCCGCCCGGCCCGGGTGGTGCTGCCCCTGATCGTCGGCATGATGGCCGTGACCGGAGTCCTGGGTGGGACCGGTGGGGCCGGTGCGGCGGTCGGCGTACCGGTCACGTATGTCGATCACAGCTATGCCGCCACGGTCACGAACCCGACGGCCGACAAACCGCAGAGCAAGCTCTGGTACACCGACGGCTTCTGGTGGGCGCTGATGACGCCGGCCGGTAGCGATGACACGCACATCTTCAAGCTCAACACGTCGACCCACGTGTGGGCCGACACGGGCACCGCCGTCGACACCCGGCTGAACAGCACGGGCGACGCCCTCTGGACCGGGGACGACCGGAAGCTGACCGTGGTGGCCCGCGACAGCAGCTCCAACCCCCTCGTGAGCCGGTTCACCTACAACCCGACCACTGACCAGTACACGCTGGACAGCGGGTTTCCCGTCACCGTGGATGCGGGGGGCGGCTCGGAGTCCGCCACCATCGACCGGGACTCGTTGGACCGGCTGTGGATCAGCTACACGCGTGGCGCGACCCTGTGGGTGGCGCACTCGGACGCCAACGGACTGAACTGGACGAGCGGTTTCCACCCCGCGGTCGGCGACTACACCCTGACGAACGACGACATCTCGTCGGTCATCGCCTTCAACGGCAACATCGGCGTGATGTTCTCCGACCAGGGCGCTGCTGCGATGCGCTTCGCGATCCACCGTGACACCGACCCCGACGGCGTCTGGACCGTCGAGGACGCGCTTCACAAAACCGGGATGGCGGACGACCACATCAACCTCAAGCAGATCGCCGGTGACGCATCGGGACGGATCTTCGCTGCCGTCAAGACGTCGAAGGGCGACGTGGCGACCGACGCACCGACCGACCCTCTGGTGGGCGTCCTTGTCCGTACACCGAACGGAGCAGGGCCCGGCGTTTGGGACTTCAAACCGGCCGGGACCGTCGCGGACAACCACACCCGACCGATCATCGCGATCGACCAGACCAATCGGGAGCTGTATTTCTTCGGGAGCGCGGCCGGCAACATCTACTACAAGAAGACGTCGCTGGATGCCCCCGACTTCAGCAACCAGCCAGGCCTGGGCGAGCCGTTCGTCGACGCCAAGGCCGCGGTCAACAACGCCACGGCGAGCAAGGACCCGGTCACGGCAGGGTCCGGTCTGGTCGTCCTGGCCTCGTCGGAGGGTCAGAAGCTCTACGTCCATGCCGAGATGCAGCTGGCCGACAGTACGCCGGCCGACACCGACCCGCCGACCGTTCCGACGAACCTGTCGGCGGACACCTCGTCGGGAAGCGTGAAGCTGACCTGGGACCCGTCGATCGACGCCAGCGAGGTCAAGAGATACCTCGTGTACCGGGGTGGGCAGCAGATCGGCACACCGACCGTGACGACGTTCACGGACCCGAATGTCACGCCGGGGCAGACGTACGCGTACACCGTCGCGGCCGAGGACGTCTGGGGCAACGTCTCCGCACAGTCGTCACCAGCGTTGTCCGTCGACGTGCCCTCGAATCCGCCCCCGCCGCCTCCCGGAGCGATAACGCTGCGCGGCTCGACGAGGGCCGCCAACAACGCCGAGAAGACCCTCACGCTGACCGTGCCGACGGCTCAGCCCGGGGACCTGCTGCTGGCCGGCGTGGCGTTCCGCGGCAA
This sequence comes from Nocardioidaceae bacterium, assembly GCA_031365435.1. Taxonomy (GTDB): domain Bacteria; phylum Actinomycetota; class Actinomycetes; order Propionibacteriales; family Nocardioidaceae; genus JANLYC01. The sequence goes on along the minus strand of JANLYC010000560.1, from coordinate 3,289 downwards.
GGGCGCTGTCACGAGCCCGCCCGGCTGGACCCTCGTGAGGCAGGACGTGAGCGGCACCGCCCTCCAGCTGGCCACCTATCAGCGGACGGCGGGAACGAGCGAGCCGGCGTCCTACGTCTGGCAGTTCAGTGCGAAGCCGGCTGCGGTCGGGACCATGCTGGCCTACTCGGGTGTCTCGGCGAGCTCGCCGATCCAGGCGTCTGACGGTCTGTCGTCGATCACCGGACATGCGATCACGGCGCCGTCCGTGACGACGACGGCACCCGACTCGCTGTTGGTCGACATCTTCGCCACGGCTCGGTTCGCCACCCTCACCAGCCCCCCGGGGATGGCAGAAGACGCCGCGGTCATGTCGCCCAGGACCGTGAGCTGGCCGGCCAGCGCCGAGGTGTCAGCCGAGAACCGGCCCGCGGCCGGAGCCACGGGGACGCGCGACGCCACGTCGACGATGTCAGGTCCGAGCATTGGTCAATCCGTCGTGCTCAACCCGAGCTGATCGGCCGTAGCACGGGCGGCCACTGATGGACTTCGGCGAAATCAGTGTTTGTCAGGCTTTCTACTGAGATCCTGAGCGTGGTCGACATGACGGGCATGTCACCTCAACGGGCAGGGGAGCCACCGTGCGCAGACGAATGCCTTCGCGTTGGGTGTTGCTCGCGACCTGTGTGGCGACGCTCTGCGCCGCGGCGATGGCCACCCGAGGCGCCGGTGCGGCGGAGGGGACAGCGGGAGCGGCAACGGTGCTCGTCTCGGTCGCCGGAGACATCGCCTGTGGGACGACGGTTGCGGCCTACAACGGAGGAGCGGGCACCGCGACGCAGTGTCATCAGCAGTACACCTCGGACCTGATCCTCGGTTCGGACGCCGTCTGGACGCTGGGCGACCACGTCTATCCCACGGCGACGACGAGCCAGCTCAATGCCGTGTACGAGCCCACCTGGGGTCGCATGAAAGCTGTCACCTACCCGGCTCGCGGCGACCACGATCTCAAAGGCGGTAGTGACGCCGGCTTCCTGGCCTATTTCGGCAACCCGGCACCCTACTACTCGTTCGACCTGGGCGGGTGGCATGTGATCTCGCTCGACTCCGAGATCGACCACTCGGCGCTGTCCGCGCAGGTCGCGTGGTTGCAGCAGGATCTCGCCGCGACCGGTGCCGGCTGCATCGCGGCGTACTGGGGTGAGCCACGTTGGACCTCCGGCAAGGTGGCGGCGAGCCACGCCACTTTCGACCCGTTCTGGCAGGCGCTGTATTCGGCCCACGCTGACCTCGTCCTGGCCGGCGACACCCACAACTACGAGCGGTTCGCCAAGATGGCCCCGGACGGAACAACCGCACCGGACGGTATCCGCGAGTTCGTTGTCGGGACCGGCGGTCGTAGCCTGGTCGGCTTCCCGAACGTGTCGCCCTTGAGCCAGGCGCGCAAGAAGTCGTTCGGGGTGCTCCAGCTGACGCTGCAGGACGGCTCCTACGGCTGGCAGTTCATCGACGAGGCCAGGACAGTGCTGGACTCAGGGTCGGAGACATGCAACTGACCACGGTGTTGACGACCCGGTGAGGTCTCTCAGCGTCTCGGGCGGTTCGCACTCGTCGGTACGCCGAACTGTGCATGCACGCCGTCGCTGAAGGCGACGTCGTCGGGGGGGCGTTGTGTGAGCTCGCCGAGCCCGACCGATCCGAGGAGCCCGTCATCGAGCTCGATGACCTCGGCTGCTCGGATCGGCCAGGGCTCATGGATGTTGGGCACGTAGATCGTGCGACCCCATCGGGACGTGTGGGCACCCCACCGGGCGCTGAGGAAGTCCATCAGGGGCGTGCGCGGCTGCGCGTCCCCGACGCGAACGCGGATGCGGCTCGATGCGCGGACCCCAGGCCACCGCAGCCGGGCCGTGTAGATGTGTTCGTCAGCGGCAGCTGCATGCTCGACGGCGTGCGTCATCCGAGCCCACCGGTAGGGGACCGCCAGAGTCGTCCGGGCACCCACGACCACGATCGAGCGGTTGCAGTCCAGGCTGAGGAACACGACGCCGCGCCGGCCGTGCCGGTCCACGGAGTACACGCGCACGTTGGTCTCGAGGAACGTTCCGGCCCACGGAACGCGATGTCGGGCGCCGAAGCCGGCGTCGACCATGCGGAACGGTACGAGGCCGACGTAGCTGCGTCCCTCGAAGGTGTCGGGCCGCACGCCGGGAGGCATGTAGCGGTCGAGCCGGCCGGGAGGAACGGCCCAATGGAGGAAGGTGAGGTCGCGCCAGTCCTGCGCCATGATGACCGGACGGCGGAGCGGGAAGCCCGTCGGCTCGATTGCCTCCGGTGGGCTCGTCGGGTGTGGTTGCTGGTCAGGGTCGTCGATGTCTGAAGGCTACCGGCCGGTCTGAACCCCGGCGGGCGCGTCCCCGGTCGTCGACTGCGGCGGCCCCTGCTGACCCGAGCGGCGACAGCAAGGCCTTGGCGTTCACGCCGAAGGCGGCGCTGCGCTCATCCTTGCTTAGGCATCCCGAACCGGAGGGCGCGGGTGACGGCAAGGGTCGGCCGGGACATGAACCGGATCGCGGCATGTGCAGTGTTGCCAGCACGCGACTCCAGGGCCATTCTGGCGAGGGTGACCTTCCATCCTGGCTATGCACTGTCGCCTGAGGACGCACTCGAGGACCTCGACATGGGGGGCGGAAGCGTGTTGTCCCTCAAGGTGACCGGCCAGCAGTCCCTTGGATTGGTCACCGTGCTGGAGGGCATCGTCCACTCCGGTGGCCCCCCGTTGCACATTCACGAGGCGGAGGACGAGATCGTCATCGTGGTTGAGGGACTGCTCGACTACCGGGTCGGCGAGGACCGCGGCGCCCTTCCAGCGGGCGGCCTCTTGTGGTTCCCCCGCGAGGTGCCGCACGCGGTTGCCAACCTGACGGACAAACCTTGTCGGTTCATCACCGTGGTCACGCCAAGTGGTATCGAAGACTTCTTCCGTAGCCAACGCGACTACCTGGCGACTCTTCCATCCGACAGCCCCCCGGATCCCGTGGGCTTGGCTGCCGTCCCAGGGGCCGAGCAACGTCGCGTCGTCGGCCCGCCGCTCACCTGACGGGCTAAGCCGCGCAGGCAGTGGCGGCATGGCCGGCATGGCTGTTCCTTCAACGGCCAGCACACGCTCGGCACTCTGCGACTCGTGCGTGCCAGACTCGCGGTGCTCACCGGGCTCACCATCATCAACGGACGTGGCATTGGCTCCGCTTCCCGGCGACCATGCCCATCACGGCTCTTGCCGGAGCGCTCGTCGTCGTGAGTGCTGGAG
>JANLYC010000448.1:0-2752 GCA_031365435.1 Nocardioidaceae bacterium | reverse complement strand
CTCGGTGGGTTTGCAGCGCTGACGGGCGCAATCTCCATCGATGCTGTCGTTGACGCGATCCGTCAGCGGTTCGCCGGCTCCGTGGGTGAAGGCAATGTCGAGGCAGCCAAGGCCTCCTACCGGATCGTGCAGCAGGCAGCGGGGCGAACGATCGATGCTTGAGCAGATCGAAGGATCGCAGGCGGTTGCCAAGGCGGTTGCGCTGTGTCGTCCCGAGGTGATCTCGGCGTACCCCATCTCACCCCAGACTCACATCGTCGAGGCACTGGCCGACCAGGTACGCACGGGCGAGCTCGCTCCGTGTGAGTACCTGATGATGGAGTCGGAGTTCGGCGCGATGTCGGCCTGCATCGGCGCGTCAGCAGTCGGAGCACGCACGTACACCGCGACAGCCAGCCAGGGGCCGCTCTTCATGGCGGAGGCGCTGTTCAACGCGGCCGGCCTGGGTTTCCCGATCGTGATGACCGTGGCCAACCGAGCGATCGGCGCTCCGATCAACATCTGGAACGACCACTCCGACGCCATGTCGATGCGCGACTCCGGATGGATCCAGCTGTATGCCGAGTCCAACCAGGAAGCCGTGGATCTCCACCTCCAGGCGTTCGTGCTGGCGGAGCGGTTGTCTCTCCCGGTGATGGTGTGCATGGACGGCTTCGTCCTGACCCATGCCGTCGAGCAGATCGACGTTCCGGACCAGGCGAGTGTCGACTCGTTCGTCCCAGGCTTCGAGCCACGTCAGATGCTCGATCCCTCGCATCCGTTGACGATCGGCGCCATGGTGGGACCGGAGGCGTTCACCGAGGTGAAGTACCTGATGCATGCCAAGCAGATGCAGGCGCTGGATGAGATACCGCGTATCGCTGCCGACTTCGAGGCGGTCTTCGACAGGCCGTCCGGCGGTCTGGTGCGCTCGTACCGGACGGACAACGCCCACACGATCGTCGTAGCGCTCGGATCGGTGCTCGGCACGATCGAAGTGGTGGTCGACGCCATGCGCGACGAGGGGATCGAGATCGGTGCGGTCGGTGTGACGTGCTTCCGGCCCTGGCCGGCAGACGAGCTCCGCACCGCGCTGGCCGGGGCGCGCCGCATCATCGTCGTCGAGAAGGCGTTCGCTGTGGGGGCGGGGGGCATCGTGGGTCAGAACACCCGGCTGGCGATGGCCCATCTGCCTGTCTCTCTCTACGACGTCGTTGCCGGGCTGGGCGGTCGACCGATCACTCGGGCGTCGCTTCGCCGGCTGTTCGACGACGTCCTGGCCGACCGGGTTGCTCCCAACCGGCTGCACTTCCTCGACCTGAACGAAGAACTCGTCCAGCACGAGCTGGAACGTGGGGAAGACGGCCACCCGGGCCCGCACGCGGAGAACATGTTGCGCCGGTTGGGCACCGTTGCTTCTGGATCACACTGAGGACGGACGATGGCTGTTCAGGAAATCAAGTTCTACCAAACCGGAACCTTCGTCGCGGGGAACCGTCTGCTCGGTCCGGAGGACCGTTCGGTGCAGGCGCGAATGGATCGTTCCAACTCCATCACCTCGGGACACCGTGCCTGCCAGGGGTGTGGCGAGGTGCTCGGCGCGCGCTTCGTCCTCGATGCGGCTATGCGGGCGACCGAGGGCGACCTGGTGGCGGCCAACGCCACCGGGTGCCTGGAGGTCTTCTCGACGCCGTATCCCGAGACGTCGTGGCAGATTCCCTGGGTCCACTCACTGTTCGGCAACGCACCCGCTGTCGCCGGCGGCATGGCGGCCGCACTGCGGGCCAAGGGCCGTGAGTCGACCCGGGTCATCGGGCAGGCGGGTGACGGTGGCACGGTCGACATCGGCTTCGGCTGCCTGTCCGGCATGTTCGAGCGCAACGACGACGTGCTGTTCGTCTGCTACGACAACGAGGGCTACATGAACACCGGAGTACAGCGTTCCGGCGCCACTCCACCGGCCGCCCGGACCGCCAACACCAAGGCCATCGGGCCTGAGCCCGGCAACCAGTTCGGGCAGGGCAAGAACGTCCCACTGATCGCCATGGCCCACGAGATCCCCTACGTCGCGACCGCGACGGTCGCCGACCTTCGCGACGTCGAGTACAAGGTCGAGAAGGCGATGAGCATGAGTGGCGCACGCTATCTGCACGTCTTCGTGCCGTGCCCACTCGGCTGGGGCTCGGCGTCCCACGACACCATCAAGATCGCCAGGCTGGCTCACGAGACCGGCATCTTCCCCGTCTTCGAGGCGGAGCGCGGAACGGTCACGTCGGTGTCCAAGATCCGCCACCAGGCGCCGGTGCGCGATTACCTCGCGCTGCAGGGTCGCTTCGCGCACCTGTTCGGCGATACGCCCCGCCCGGACATCGTCGCGCGGATCCAAGCGCAGGCTGATCACAACATCGAGCGCTTCGGGTTGCTGGGCGACCCGGCTGACAACGCCGAGCTTGCGGGAGACTGACATGGACCACGCCAAGCCGTTCGCGATCACGCTCGACGTCGGGTCGAGCCGAGCCAACAAGACCGGTTCCTGGCGCACCGAGCGCGCGGTCTACCAAGACCGGTTACCGCCCTGCAGCAACGCATGCCCTGCGGGCGAGGACATCCAGGCCTGGTTGTACGACGCTGAGGGTGGTGGCGCCGGCTACGAACGCGCCTGGCGCACGATCATGGCCGACAACCCGTTTCCCGCGATCATGGGTCGGGTCTGCTACCACCCCTGCGAGACCGAGTGCAACCGCGGCTTCCTCGACGAGTCGGTCGGGATCAA
>JANLYC010000427.1:0-17251 GCA_031365435.1 Nocardioidaceae bacterium | reverse complement strand
ATCCAGCGCCGTTGGTCCGGGTCCTGAATGTGCATGTACTCGATACCCGTGGTGCGGCAGTACGAGTCGCGCAGGATGCCGAGGATGTGCCGCAGCTTCATGAAGCGCTCGCCGCCGAAGTTTCCGGTGGCGAACTCGCGGTCGAGGTCCCACAACGTCAGGCCATGCGTGCCGACATCGAGGTCGGGGTGGCTGCGCTGCTGGTACTCCAGCGGGTCGGTGTCGGCCATGATGTGGCCGCGCACGCGATAGGCGTGGATCATCTCGAGGATGCGGGCCTGCTTGCTGACCTCGTCCTCGTGACTGGCGGAGATGTCGGCTGCCCAGCGGATGGGCTCGTACGGGATGCGTAGCGCGCGGAAGATCTCGTCGTAGAAGCCGTCCTCACCGAGCAGCAGGCCGTGCAGCTGACGCAGGAAGTCACCGGACTGGGCGCCCTGGATGACCCGGTGGTCATAGGTGGACGTGAGCGTCATGATCTTGCTGATCGCGTTGCGGCTCAGGGTCTCCTCCGACGCCCCTTGGTACTCCGGCGGGAAGTTCATCGCGCCCACCCCGACGATGCAGCCCTGCCCGGACATCAACCGGGGCACGGAGTGGTTGGTGCCGATCGTGCCGGGGTTGGTCAGGCTGATCGTGGTGCCCTGGAAGTCGGCGACGGTGAGCTTGTTGGCACGCGCCCGCCGGACGATGTCCTCATAGGCAGACCAGAACTCCGCGAACGACATGTTCTCGGCCGCCTTGATCGACGGCACCATCAGCTGTCGTGACCCGTCCGGCCGCTGGATGTCGATCGCGAGCCCGAGATTGATGTGGTGCGGTTTGACAAGGTTGGGCTTGCCGTCGATGACCTCGAAGCCGTAGTTCATCTCCGGCGCCGACCGCAGGGCCCGGACCAGCGCGAAACCGATGATGTGAGTGAACGACACCTTGCCGCCACGTGCGCGCGCGAGGTGGTTGTTGATGACCACCCGGTTGTCGATCAGCAGCTTGACCGGGACCGTGCGGACACTCGTGGCCGTCGGGACGCTGAGGCTGAGGTCCATGTTGCTCACCGTGCGCGCCGATGCACCACGCAGCACGACGTGCTCGGGTTCCGCGGCGGCATCTTCGACAGCGCCCGTCTCCGGTTCCTTCGGCACAGCGCGGGCCACTGGCTGGGCGGTGGCCGGCGGCGCGGCCGGGGTCGCAGTGTCGCTCGTAGGGGACGGCGTCGCCGACGAGGCCGCGGCGGAGCCCGTCGTCGCGGCCGGATTCGGGCTCGGCGACGTGGCTTTGGGGGTCGGAGCAGGACCGGGTGTCGCCAGCTGCCGGGGCGCGGACTTCGACGCCGGCTCGGCCGCTGGCTCTGCCGCGCCGGAGGGGGACAGATCTCGGGTGGTCACCGTGTCGTCGCGTCCGTTGACCGTGCCCGTCCCGTCAGTGGAAGCGCCGTCCCTGGACTTGAACAGTTCCTGCCAGGCCTCGTCGACCGACGCGGGATCGTCCAGGTAGTGGTCGTACATCTCGTCGACCAGCCACTCGTTCGCCCCGAAGTCCGTCCCAGAGCTTCCAGGGGTCCCGTGCGCGGTTGACGTCGATCCTTCTTGTGGGGATTGTGACACGGCCTGACTTTCGCCTCTTCCGCTGCAGCGCTGTGGTGGGTCGACTCCCAGGCTATCCCCCGCTCGGGCGTTCCCGCAGGCTGGTTGCCGCGTCGCCGTGTTGTCGTCCTCACACCTGCCGGATGCGGTTGCGGATCAGGGAGAAGCCGCCGACGAGTCGGGACGACCTCAGCCGTGAGCGTGGCCGCTTGAGATAGCGGTCCTCTTTGTGCATGCTCGACCCGATGGACCATCCCTCGTCCGCACGCGCACCCCATCTGGTCGTTGTCGTCGCTCTCGTGACCGTGCTGGCGATCGTCCTCGTGTCGTGTACCCACGATGACGGCTCTCCCACGCCCTCGACCGGGTCGTCGACGAGCGACGCGGCCACGACCGCCGGAGCCCCCGCGCTCGAGAAGTCCAACGCCAAGCTCAAGGTGGAGATCGCGCAGCTGCGCGGCGGCGTCAAGAAGAGCCGGCGCGCCTGGCTCAGCCACCAGATCGCCAAGCCGATCAAGGGCTGGATGGACGCTGCCTATCTGCAAGGGGGCTTCCCCCGCTCAGGGCAGGCGTCGTACGACAAGACCACCTTCACCGGTTGGACCGATCGGGCCGCCAGGCTGGCCCTGCGGGACAGGGGCGTGACGACGAACTCTGCCATCAGCGAGAAGGTCGTGCGGGTCGTCGCCGATGAGCGCTCGGCTCGGCTGTTCGTGTTCGCCGTGGGCGGACTGACCGGTGGAGCGACCGCTCGCGTCCACCTGAAGATGACGACTGAACAGAAGAGTGGGAACCGGAAGACCTACGTGGTTTCCGGGCAGCTGCTGCTGACACGGAAGGCCGACCGATGGCGGATCTTCGGGTACGACCTGCACCGGACGGTGGTGCGCCGATGACCGCATGGACAAGCCGGCTCCGGACCTGCTTCGCGGCCGCCTCTCGTGCCCCCCGCCCAAGTGGCGCCCGGGCCGCGCTGCGACGGGTCAGACGGCTGGCAACTTTCGCGGTCCTGCTGGCCCTCCTGGGGGTCGTGGTCCCGGACGCCGGTCACGAGGACGCCAGGTTCGCGCTGATCAAGCTCAACCAGGTACACGGAGTCGATGCTGCCGATCATGTCGTCTGGATCCTGGCGCTCGGCTCGGATGCCCGCCCCGGCCAGCCGTTCCTGGGTAGCCGCTCCGACGCCATCCAGCTCGTCGGCATCAACGCGAAGACGCACCACGCCGTGACGATCGGCGTGCCCCGCGACTCCTACGTGGACATTGCCGGGCACGGCCGCGACAAGATCAACGCAGCCATGGTCTATGGCGGTCCGCCGGCGACGGCCGCCGCGGTGGCCAACCTGGTCGGCATTCGCCCCGACTACGTCTTCGTCACCAGCTTCAAGGGCCTGACCCGGATGGTCGGGGGCATCAACGGCATCCGCGTGAAGGTCACCTTCAACATGAACGACCAGGGTCAGGTCTTCCATCCTGGGATGACCGAGCTCTCGGGAGTCGAGGCACTGGCGTTCTCGCGGATCCGCCATGGGTTGCCACGAGGCGACTTCGACCGTTCGTACGACCAGGGCCAGGTGCTCAAGGGCGGACTGGCCACCGTCAAGACCAAGTCGGCGCGGAAGGGGTTCTTCGAGCGTGCGCTCGAGCGGTTCGCCCGTTACACGGACACCAACGTCGGCCCGGTCGAGCTGTACCGGCTCGCGCAGACGGTGATGCAGGTCAACCCGAAGCTGGTGCGGACCTGTGTGCTGAACGGTGGCATCGGAACCGCCGGAGCCGCAAGCGTCGTGTTCCCGAACGTCGCAGCGGCCCGCGCGCTCGGTCGGGATGTGCGACACGACGCGACCGTCAACGGAGCCTGTTGACGGTCGCCCTCCCGCGTGCGGCGGCTCGCCGACGGCGTCGGTTCAGCCCTGGCGGTCGCGCCGCCGACGGACGAACTTCAAGGCTGACCAGGTGTCGTCGACCGCGGCAACCTTGACGTCGACCACACCGGCTGCAAGGCCGATGGCGCGGACCACGTTCTCGTCGAGGTCCTTCTGATGTCCTGAGCTCCGCTTCGGCCATGACACCCAGAGGGTGCCGTCCACCACCGTGTGGGCGATCAGCTGGTCGATGCGGCGTTCCAGGCGCGCACGGTCGGGGCAGAAGCTCCAGCAGAGGTCAACCGGTGCTCCGGTGATGCGACGAGTGACCTTCACGTCCGCGGGCCACCTGAGCTCGACGTCATCAGGAGCGTTGTCGAGGCAGACCCGGTAGCCCTCCCGGACGCCAAGCTTGCGCATCAGAGGCGTTCCTGAATATCCCGCCATCGACGTACCTCCTCGTGTGACGCCCGGGCGCGTGACGTCCGGGCATCGTCACCCGCAACAGGATCCAGTATCCGGGCGATCGGAGGAGGTTGTCTGCACAGCCGCCCACGACGGGCTCGCCCCGGCGCGCGCGCCAGTCGCCGGCTTTCATCGTCCGCCCCGACGTGGAACGGATCGGTCGGTCTGAGCGCACATGGGCGGCCCCTTCGGTCTGGGTGCTGACTCACTGTGATGACGCGTTCACCCAAACGGACAACGAGCCATACGTCCGGAGGTCACGGCCCGCTTGACGGCCGCCGGTTCGGACCTGACGGGGGCCACGACTAGGATCGGGCCATGCCTGGCTCGCCGCACCCGTCGCTGGTCGACGGGCGGAGATCCCGTCGCACGATGTGGGCCGGCAAGGTGGCCCGCTACACCGGTGGCTCGGTCGTCGCGGCGATCTGCAGTGAAGCGGCCTTCGTGGTGATGTACGGCGTCGTCCACGCCACCCCCGTGTGGTCCTCCGGAGTCGGGTGGCTCGCCGGGGCGCTGCCGAACTACTGGCTGAACCGCAGCTGGACCTGGCGCCAGCGGGGCCGACCGAGCATCCGCCACGAGGTGCTGCCCTACGTTGCCATCATCGTCGGCACGCTGTTGCTGGCGATGCTCGTCACGCACGCGGTCGACGGTTGGCTGCGGGATTCGACCGTGTCGTCCAGCGTCCGGGTCTTCCTGGTCGCGGGCGCGTTCCTCGGCGTGTACGTCGCGATGTTCCTCCTTCGCTTCTTCCTCCTCGACCGCATGTTCGCGCGGCTGGACCGCGTCGTCCCGGCCGGAGCGGCCGCTGCGCCAGAGCGGCGTTGAGCCTCGTGCACCGAGGCGGTATCCGACCGCGGCAGACCCGACGAGAAAGGAACAGATGACGGAGACCAGTGGAGCCGGCGCCTTCCATCAGGCGACCGGCCGCGACCTCGAGGACAGCTCGGGCAAGAACCAGGAGCGCTACCGCGCCTACCAGTTCGGCCTCATCGCTCAGCACTGCGGCCCCACGGTGCTCGAGGTCGGAGCAGGGCTGGGCGAGTTCGCGTCGCAGTTCCAGGGTCTGGAACGGCTCGTTGTCACAGACGTCGACCCCGGCTGTGTCGCTTCGATGGCACAGCGCTTCGAGAACCGCGCCGAGGTAGAAGCCCGCCAGCTCGACCTCCTGCACGGGCCCTTTGACATCGAACCGCTCGTGTCGACCGTGATCGCCATCAACGTGCTCGAGCACATCGAGGATGACAGCTCGACGCTCCGGCGGCTTGCAGCGCTCCTCGAACCGGGCGGTCGGATCGTGCTCTGGGTGCCCGGCTACCAACAGCTGTACGGCGACTTCGACCGACGCGTCGGACACGTGCGCCGTTACACCCCGAACACGCTGCGGTCGGCGATCGTGGGCGCCGGCCTGACGCCCGCCGAGGTGCGACCGGTCAACCTGCTGGGTGGCATCGCCTGGTGGCTCACCGTGCGGCGTGGCGGCGTGGGCAGCCCGCGGCCGAGCCTGCTGCGCATCTACGACCGTGTGGTCGTGCCGAGCACGAAGCTGTTGGAGAGCCGGCTGACGCCCCCCTTCGGTCAGTCCGTGCTGGGGGTCGGCGTCGCACCTTGACGGTCGCCCCGCAGCCGGGTCCAGCCGAGCGCGGCAGCCATGGGGAGCAGCACCAGCGCAGGGAGCTGGTAGCGCCAGGTGAACTCAGCCGTGGCATCGGGCAGGAACATCAACACGATCCCGAGCGAGGCGATCGGCACGGCCAGCGGCCGGGTTCGCGGCGCTTCCAGCCCGCGGCGAGCAACGATGCCCACCAGCGCCAGCACGAGCACCGCCAGCAGTAGCGGCCCCCACAGGTACACGACCATGCCATAGACCTTCAGCAGGTCCCCGAACGGCTGACGAGTCTCGGGCGGCGAGCCACCATGCGCCATGTACGCCGGACCGGTCCAGTCGGTCGGCGTGTAGCCGACGTAGTGATCGAAGGACCACTTCGACGCGGTGCTGTACTCGAACAGGTTGACGCGCAGCGGGGCGAAGTTGAGCGCGATGTCGCGGACGACCGTGCGCAGGTAGTCAACCGGCTGGCTGCTGATGCCGCTCAGGGCGAAGTCACGTAGTGCAGCGTTCTTGGTGACTCCGGGGGGTGGTTTCAGCGCGGGGATCGTGGTCGTGTCGTGCCATCCGTAGTACGTAGGGTCGCGACGCTGACCGATCGGCTGGTCCGGGCAGAGCTCCCGCTCGTACGTCGGCACGGAGAGGGTGCTGCAGTCGACGAACGTGGTCGTACGCATGTAGAGCGCCTTGCCCCCGAACTCCGCGAGTGCCCAGACGCCGCGCTCATGGTGATACCAGGTGGCGTACGCCGTGACCGGCACCATGAACGCGATGCAGATCACGAGTGCCGTGGCAACCCGCCGGCGGAGGGTGGTCGCGGCCAGCAGGCAGAACAACACGGCGGCAAGGATGACCGGTTCACCGACCAGCCGGGTGACGACGGTGACGCCTAAGACGAGACCGGCACAGGCTGCCGCGGTGAGAGTCGGGGTCCGACGCCAAGCGAGGATGACGATGCCCAGCACGAGCAGGAAGTCGAAGAGCACGTCGCTGAGAATGCTGTGCTCCAGCACGAGCTGCATCCCGTCGAACAACACCGGCACGGCGGCCAGGGTGGCGAGGCGCGCAGCGACGCCCCACCGACGCAGCAGGGCATAGATCATGACGGCGGTGGCCAGTCCCAACGCGTGCTGGGTGACCGCGACCGCCGTGACGTCCCGGGTGATCCAGGAGAGCCCACGGAGCAGGAACCCGTAACCCACCGGTCGGTCGGGGGAGGGTGTGAGCCGGTCCACGAGGCTCAGGTAGGTCGGGCCGTCGCTGAAGATGAACGCCGGTGGGAACGTCAGCTGGATCACGACGCGGAGCGCAGCTCCCACCGTCAGCGCGATCGCGAACGCGCGGTGGTCTTGCCACAGCTGTGTCAACCGGACCATCGGCCGTGCAGGTGCCGGGGCGGTCTCCTCGCCCGTGTCGACGTCAGGAGCGCTCAGCCGCATGTCCGATCCTGCCTGCGAGGGCCGGCGCGACCTCGGTGACCGGTGCCGGGCAAGCCTCCCGCCACCAGGTTCCGAAGACGACGCGCGCGTACCGGGAGCCGTACACGAGGTTGCGTCCCTTCTTCGTCGACCCGGCGGACCGCTGGTGCATGGTGCCCGGAACCTCGGCGACGTCGAAGCCGTGCGAGAACATGCCGATGAGCAGCTCGGACGACTGGTACTGCGGCTGGTTGAGGGTCACGACGCCGGTCGCGTCGGCCCTCATCGCCCGCAGGCCGAACGACGTGTCTGTGACACGCTGTCCGACGAAGGCGCTGACGATCCAGGCGAAGACGTGGACACCGGCACGCCTGACGCGGTCATACGTGTGCTGATGACCGAGTGTTCGTGAGCCGGTCACGAAGTCGGCATCGCCCGCGACCACAGGGGCGAGGACCCGGGGAAAGTCTGCGGTGTCGTACTGCCCGTCGGCATCCGTGGTCAGGATGTAGCGGGCCCCGTGCGTACGCGCGATCGCGTAGCCGAGGCGCAGGGCAGCTCCCTGCCCACGGTTGACCGAGCACGGCACGACGTAGGCACGCTGGTTGGCCTGGGCCACCGAGCACGTCTCGTCGGTGCTGCCGTCATCGACGACGAGGATGTCGGTGACCAGCCCGCAGACCTCGGCCGGAATGCGCTCCAGCACGATGGGCAGACCGGCCGCTTCGTTGTAGGCGGCGATGACGACGACCACGGGCCCCAGCGTCGGTGTGTCATAGGAAGCGTCAAACGCCCAGCTCGCCTGCTGATCGACCAGGTCACTCTGTGCCCGCCCGGTGCTGCGTCCGCGCCGTCCGCGGGTGACGGCGGTGATGCCGAGCGCGCCGGCCGCCGGCCAGAGCACGAGTGCCACGAGGCTGTCGCCCCAGGACAAGCCTCCGGCTGCGATCGAAACAGCCGGGAGGGTCAGCGGCAGGAACACCAGGAGGCCGCAGACGGCCCGCATCGGGCTCGGCGCGGTGCGGCCGAGGCCGACGGCGCCCGCCAGGCCGGCGAGGAGGGCCGCTAGCAGGACCGGCACCGTGGTCTCGAAGAGGCCGGCGATCCGGACCAGCCCGGCAGCCGGGGGATGCGTCGACAGCGGTTGGAGCCCCCGCGCGTAGTACGACGCGGCATCCAGCGTCGATGGCTGGTCGACGTAGTGGTCCAGACGCCACATCGTGGTGTCGTCGAGAGTGCCGTCGGCCCACGCCGCAACCGCGCCCCCCCTGTCTGACGCGCGATCGCCCTGCACAGGCAGTCCAGCCACGGCAGAGATGGGGTACGTGCCGGATTCCACGTGCTGCCACCCGATGTACGCGGCAAAGGGCAGCGCGAAGCCGAGCGCGGTGGCGACCACGCCGGCCACGCGTGCCTCAGCAGTGCCGACGGACAGCAGCGCGAAGGCGACGGCGAGGGGCAGGAGTGCGACGGCTACCGGTAGAACGGTGGACGCAACGCCCAGCAGGATCCCGAAGGCGAAGACAGCTGCGGCCGGCGGCCGTTCGCGCCAGCCAACGACGAGCAGCGCCACGGTCGCGAGGAAGACGAACAAGGTCTGGGGAAGCAAGAGATGCTCGGCTGTCAGTACTCGCATGTCGAGCAGCGCCGGCGCAGCGGCTACGGCAGCCAGCCATCGCCAGACACCCCAGCGAAGCAGGAGGACGTACACCGCGACGGCGACCCCGAGGCCCGCCGCGTGTTGGAGCCCGACGGCCATCGACAGTGAACCGCCGATCGACGACACCGGTCTCAGCTCGAACAGCGAGTAGCCCAGGACGGGCAGCCCCGAAGGCGACGGGTCACCCAGCAGGTATGGCTGCGAAGCGTCGGTCAACAGGAGGGGCCGCAGACCGACCATCAGGGCGACCCGGAGACCAAGGCCCAACACGACCAGGATGATGAAGAGGAGATGCGGGGTCGACCGCCACCGAGGCCTGGGTCGCACGAACCCGGCCAGTGCTGGATCGGCGCCGGGTGAGTCGGACACTGACGACCGCTCCCGTCCCGCTGCTGCCACGCTGCCGCTCTGCACCAGCGCGGCAGCGCCGCGTCCGTCAGATGCCCGCGGTCCCCGCTGTTCGCCGGTCATCGATCGGACTCAGGATCTGGACGAGGGTGTGAAGTCCGCCCATGCAGTCCGGATCCCCTCGGTCAGCGAGACAGCCGGTTCGTAACCCCGGCTGCGGGCCAGGGAGATGTCGACGATGACGGCGGGCATCTCGCCGGGTTTGGCGGCCACCGGCCGCCCAGGGATCTCGCATCCGGTCGCCTCGCGGGCTGCCTGCGCCAGGTGCTGAACGGAGTGGGAGTGGCCGCTACCGATGATCACCGGGCCGCTCGGCCAGTGAGTCACTGCCTCGGCAACGGCCCATGCGACATCACTGACGTGGACGAGGTCACGGCGCTGCTGACCATCGCCGTAGATCTGCACGCCTTCGCCGACCGCTGCTGCCCGGAGCAGCCGGGGAATGAAGCTGTCCTTCTCGCGCATGCCGGTGCCGTAGACGTTGGTCAGCCGGAGTGCGGGCGTACGGAGGCCGTAGGCACCGGAGTAGCCGGACAGCAACATCTCGGCAGCGGCCTTGGTGGCGCCGTACGGCGTCATCGGGGCCAGCGGCAGGTCCTCGGTGATGATGCCGTCGTGCGGACCTACCACCGCGTTCGTGGAGGCGAAGACGAAGGCTCCGATGTTGCATTCACGGGCCAGCTCGAGAAGCGCCGCGGTCATCTCGACATTGGTGCGGTGCACCAGTGCGGGTCGCTCGATCGACCCCAGGACCGAGGTCTCGGCCGCCAGGTGCACGATCGCATCCGTTCCCGGTGTCACCGCCCGTTCGCGGATGTCGTCCTGACAGAGGTCGCCGGTCACGGTGGCAACCTCGGGGTCAGGGAACTCGATGCGGTCGGCGACCGTGACGTGGTGGCCCCGGTGGCGGAGCTCGGCCACCACGTGGCGCCCGATGAAGCCCGACCCACCGGTGACGAGGACGCGCAACGGAGCCTCGGTCACGACTGCTGGCTCAGCGAACTGCTGGTCTGCCGCCACTGCACGGTGGGGCGCAACGCGTTGACGTCGATGCGGTCGCGATGTTGCTCGATGATGCCGAACATGGACGTCCACAAGGTGTCGGAGAGCAGATGCGGCTGCAGCCCGAGCGACTCCAGGGCCGTGTGGGTGAACGCGTAGTGGTGGTTCTCCAGCTCCACCCGCGGGTTTTCGAGGTACTCGACGTCGACCTGGCCCGGGAAGGAGTTCGCCACGGTCTTGGCCATCTCGGCGAGCGAGAAGCTCTCGGTTGCCTGGTTGAAGACCCTGAACTCGCCGGCGGACGCCGGGTTCTCACACGCCAGCCGGATGCACTCGACCGTGTCGCGGATGTCGATGACGGCCCGGGTCTGGGTGCCACCGCCGTAGATGGACAGCGGCAGGCCCAGCACGGCCTGGATGGCGAACCGGTTCAGCACGGTGCCGAAGACTCCGTCGTAGTCGAACCGGGTCGCAAGGCGTGGGTCGAGGGCCGTCTCGTCGGTCTGCTGCCCGTAGACGACGCCTTGGTTGAGGTCGGTGACGCGCAGCCCCCAGATCCGGCAGCCGAACTCGAGGTTGTGGCTGTCGTGGACCTTGGAGAGGTGGTAGAAGCTGCCCGGCCGCTTCGGGTAGAGCACCCGGTCGGTGCGGCCCTTGTGGGTGACCTCGAGCCAGCCTTCCTCGATGTCGATGTTGGGCGTGCCGTACTCGCCCATCGTGCCCAGCTTCACCAGATGGATGTCGCGGTTGAGCTCGCCGATCGCGAACATCACGTTGAGCGTGCCCACGATGTTGTTGGTCTGCGTGTAGACGGCGTGCTTGCGGTCGATCATCGAGTACGGAGCGGCACGCTGCTCGGCGAAGTGCACGATCGAGTCCGGGCCGAAGTCACGGATCGCCTGATAGGTGAAGTCTGCGTCGTTCAGATCACCGTGGAAGTTCTCGATCTGCTTCCCGGTCAGTGCTTGCCAGGTGCGCACGCGGGTCTGGAGAGACTCGATGGGAACCAGGCTGCCCGAACCGAGCTCGTGGTCGTACTGCCTGCGGACAGCGTTGTCGAGCACGCCGACGTCATGTCCACGCGCCGACAGGTACATGGCCGTGGGCCAGCCGAGGTAGCCGTCGCCACCGAGAACAAGAATGCGCATCAGGGGTCGCCTTTGCGATCAGAGAGCAAACTGCGGCAAGTCGCAGTCTTGATGTCTTCGGACAGGTGTCACCCGGAGCATATAGCCGTTCGGGTCACGGCGAAACGCGAGCCTCTCTCGGTTGAAGCACCTTCTTAGGTACGCACGCAGCGGAAAGGTACAGACTTCAGGAAGGGCGCGTAACCGGCATCGACGAGGGCGCGGAACCGCCGCCGGTCTTCGGAATACACACAAACGGTCGAGACGTCGAGCGCTCGGATCGCGTTGGTCACGTCGCCGCTGCGCCAACGCCCGGAGTGGTTCACAAAGTTCACCAAGGTGATCCTGTCGGGGTACTGGAACGCCGGATCGTCGCGCAGGTAGTCCATGAAGTAGTCGCGCGGAGCCACGGTCTTGATGTCAGTGGTCGTGACGTCCAGAGTGATCGCCAGGTCATCGGGAGCGAGCACGAGGTCACCAGGCGCGCTGTTGCGGATCACGGCGTCCGCAACCGTGAGGGTGGCTCCGTTGCGCTGCCAGTGGAAAGGGGCGGCCCAGGACGTCCCGCTGGCCCCGCCCCAGATCGGGGTCCCGAACGCGATCAGAAGCCCCATGACTGTCACGCCGCCGGCGATCTGCCACGAGGTTCGTCGCAGCCGAGCGGCCGTCCAGGCCACCAGCACGCCGACGAGAGCCGCGACGGTCACCGCCCACGACATGCGCCACAGCGTCGGGCCGAGACCAATCGTGTCGTATGACAGGTGCGTCAGTCCGGGGATGAACGTCACGCCGGTGACCAGGACCACCAGCCCGGTCGTGAGACGCGCATCTCGATGTGGCACGAGGACCGCACCGAGCAGCACCGCGGCAACCGCCACCAGCGCGAGCAGGCCGGTGAGGAAGATGGCATGACCGAACCACGAGGGCTCGAACCGGTAGAGCCGCCGCCCGGCGAAGTCGTCGGCGGATCGGCCGCCCATCGCCTTCGTCACGATCCCAGCCGCCAGCGGGTAGATCGCCATGGCGCCGAAACCGAGAAGCGCCTTGCGCGGTGCTCGTCGGAGCAAGGGCGCCGCCCCCGCTGCCGCGATCGGGGGAACGAGGAACATCGCCGACGTGGACAGTCCCACGGCCGCAACGCCGCCGGCGAACAACCAGCCTGCCCGTGCCCACGACGGCCTCTCGACGTAGCGGATCGCGTACACCAACAGCAGTGGCACCAGCAGACAGAGCAGGATCACCTTGCCCTGCCACAGGCGGGTGAGAAAAAGGTTGCCCGGAGGTGCGTACGACGATCCGCCGTCGAAGACAAGGAAGATCAAGGCAGCCGACAACGCCACGCTGATGTTCGGCAGCCGCCAGGCGCGGAGCAGCCTCCACAGCGCAAGCACCGACAAGAGCGTGGCAACAGGGGGCACGACCATGTAGACGACTGAGCCCGCCTGCACACCGGCGAGGTGGGCTGCGGCGCCGACCAGCGGGTCGTACGACGCCACCGGTGGCCAGTTCGACATCGGGAAGACAAGGTCGGAGAAGATCGTGTCCCGGGTCGGAAACGTCCCGTGGGCTGCGACCCATTGCGAGAGGTTGACGTAGTACAGGTCGTCGGGGTTCGGCCGGATCGTCAGCGTGGACATGACCGTGAGCGCCACGCCCCAGACCGCCACGGTGATCCCCTCCCAGCGGTCACCGCCGAGAGCCCATGACGAGTGCACGGATCGTTGTCGCCAGGCAAGTGCCGTCCCCGCAACGGCTGCGACGAGCCAACCGACCCAGATGATCGTCCACGGGAGACTCGCGGACATGGCGACGGCAGCGACGACGGCGGCGCCGACCGTGATGAGCAGCAGCGGCGACGCCCCGAGCCCCTGGTCCGGCCCCTGGTCGGACTCCTCGCCCGTGTCCGCGACGACAGCGGCGGCTGAGGGGACTCTTCGACGTCGGGTCACCACCGCGAGCACGGCGACGGCGACGACCTCGAGACCGACCGCCCACGTGACCCGCAGCCCAAACGCGAGACCCAGGTGATAGCTGAGGGTCCAGGTGGCGAGCAGGACGACGGTGCCGTCCAACAGACGATCGCTGGCTCGAAGCCAGGGGCCGACCGCGAGATGACGGTCAGATGCCGGCGGCCGCGGCTCGGCTTCCTTGATCCTGACGGCTGCGGTCACGTCCCCCATGAAACCACTGACCTGGCGCCCCCGGCAGGATTCGAACCTGCGCCACCGCCTCCGGAGGGCGGTGCTCTATCCCCTGAGCTACGGGGGCTCCGTGGAGATGCGCGATCACCCTAGCAGCGGCGCAACGCTCCTCGACAATCGCCGATTGCAGCCCGCAGGCGGCGTGAACGGCTGCGAACGACTACCGTCGCCTCGTGTCTGCAACCCCCACCATCCTCGTCGTGGACGACTCCGACGTCATCCGGTCGCTGATCGTGCTCAACCTCGAGCTCGAGGGATTCTCCGTACGCGAGGCGCGTGACGGCCAGGAGTGTCTCGACATCGTCGGGGAGGTCCGACCCGACCTCATCACGATGGACGCCGCCATGCCGAGACTGGACGGCTTCGGCGCTGTCGAGGCGCTGCGAGCCAACCCGGAGACCCGGTCGATTCCGATCGTCATGGTGTCGGCGCGTGCGCAGGGCTCTGACGTCGCCAGGGGGAAGGCGCTCGGCGTCGACGCGTACATCACCAAGCCGTTCGAGCCGGCGTACCTCGTGGAGACCGTCCGCTCCTTGACGACGGCGCCATGAGGCTTGGACCCGGCTCGATACGATGAGCCGGTGACCCCGGAGCAGCTCGCGCAGATCATCGTCGACGCCTTGACCGCCCTCGAGCAGCGCGGTGTCCTGACGCTGCCCGCTGATGCTCCCCGCGACGTGCGTGTCGAGCGGTCGAAGAACAGGGATCACGGTGACTACGCCACCAATGTCGCGCTGCAGCTGGCGAAGCCGGCCGGTCTGCCGCCCCGTGAGATCGCCGACCTGCTCGCGACCGAGCTGAAGGGCTCCCAGGGGATCGCCTCCGTCGCCATCGCTGGACCTGGCTTCATCAACATCACGGTCGAGGCGGCAGCCCAGGGCGAGATTGCCCGGCGCATCGTCAAGGCCGGTACGACGTACGGCGCCTCCGTCCTCTTCGGGGGGAGGCGGATCAACCTCGAGTTCGTCTCCGCCAACCCGACGGGCCCGGTGCACATCGGAGGAGCGCGCTGGGCTCCCGTCGGCGACAGCCTGGCTCGGGTCTTTGCGACCTTGGGCGCAGACGTCACCCGGGAGTACTACTTCAACGATCACGGAGCGCAGATCGACCGGTTCTCCAGGTCGCTCCTCGCGGTGGCGAAGGGCGAACGGGCCCCGGAGGACGGTTACGTCGGCTCCTACATCGCTGAGATCGCCGAGGAAGTCATGGCGGCCCACCCCGGCCTTTTGTCGCTGCCCGACGACGAGGCGCGCGAGATCTTCCGTCACGACGGGGTCGAGCTCATGTTCACCCAGATCAAGCAGACGCTGCACAGCTTCGGCGTCGACTTCGACGTCTACTTCCACGAGCAGTCCCTGCACGACAGCGGCGCGGTCGAACGAGCCATCACGCGGCTGACCGAGATGGGTAACACCTATCAGGCCGACGGTGCCCTGTGGCTGCGCACCGAGCAGTTCGGCGACGACAAGGACCGGGTGCTGGTCAGGTCCGACGGCAGACCGGCGTACATCTCCGGCGACTGCGCCTACTACCTCGACAAGCGTGAGCGCGGCTTCGACCTCTGCGTGATCATGCTCGGAGCCGACCACCACGGGTACGTTGCCCGGCTGATGGCGATGTGTCAGGCGTTCGGAGACAAGCCGCACGAGAACCTCGAAGTCCTGATCGGTCAGATGGTCAACCTGGTGCGCGATGGTGAGCCGCTGCGGATGTCCAAGCGGGCCGGTACCGGTCTCACGATCGACGACCTCATCGAGGCCGTCGGCGCCGATGCCGCCCGCTATGCCTTGGTCCGGTACTCGAGCGACTCGACGATCGACCTCGACCTCGACGTCTGGACCAGGGCCTCGAGCGACAACCCGGTCTACTACGTGCAGTACGCCCACGCCCGGCTCTGCTCCATCCTCCGCAACGCTTCCGACCTGGGGCTGGCCCCGGCGGGAGCCGAGTTCGACCCGGCGCTCCTGGCACACGAGCGCGAGGGGGACCTGCTCCGCGCCCTGGCCGAGTTCCCAGCCGTCGTGGTCTCCGTCGCCGAGCTGCGTGAGCCGCACCGGCTGGCGCGCTATCTCGAGGCCACAGCCGCTACCTTCCACAAGTTCTACGACGCCTGCCGGGTGCTGCCGCGCGGCGACGAGGCGCCCACTGACCTGCACCGTGCCCGGCTCCTGCTGGTCGACGCGACGCGTGTCGTCTTCGCGCGCGGTCTCGACCTGCTCGGCGTCACCGCGCCCGAGCGCATGTGATGCGCGCCCACGAAGCGGGGGCTCTGCACGCCGAGGCCGGCGGCCGCGGCCCGTCGTGGCTGACGGCACCGGAGGACCCCAACCTGCTGGTGGAGGCACTGTGGCCACGTCATGTCCGCAAGTCAGAGGCCGGTGTGCTCGAGGTTGCCGGCGTGGCGGCGGTTGAGCTCGCAGCCGAGTTCGGCACACCGGCATACATCATCGACGAGGACGACTTCCGGCAGCGGGCGCGAGCGTTCAGGACGGCCTTCGCCGGCGCCGACGTCTACTACGCAGGGAAGGCGTTCCTCTCCCTGGCCACCGCCCGCTGGATCGCCGACGAGGGACTGTGCCTCGACGTCTGCTCCGGCGGTGAGCTGGCCGTCGCATTACGGGCGGGTTTCGATCCGTCGCGGATCGGGTTCCATGGCAACAACAAGAGTGACGCCGAGCTGAGGCGGGCGGTCGAGGTCGGGGTGGGACGGATCATCGTCGACTCGATGGGCGAGATCGACAGGCTCGCCACGGTGAGCGCAGCTGCCGGGGTGCGTCAACGTGTGCTGGTGCGGGTGACTGCCGGGGTCGAGGCACATACCCACGAGTACATCGCGACAGCCCACGAGGACCAGAAGTTCGGGTTGTCCATCACCGAGGGTGACGCGTTCCTCGCCATGCAGGCGATCACGGTGCACGACAGCCTGGAGCTGGTGGGACTGCACTCGCACATCGGCTCGCAGATCTTCGACACGGCCGCTTTCGAGGTGGCCGCGCGCCGGGTGCTGGCGCTGTTCGTTCGCGGCCTCGAGGCGGGCATGCCGCTGACAGAGCTCGACCTGGGCGGCGGGTTCGGGATCGCCTACACCAGCCAGGATGACCCGGCGACGCCGAAGCAGTTGGCTGACGGGCTGCTGTCGATCGTCGCCCACGAGTGCCGAGCGCTCGGCATCGACGTCCCTCGGCTCTCGATCGAACCCGGCCGCGCGATCGCCGGGCCGTCCACGTTCACGCTGTACGAGGTCGGCACGGTCAAGAAGGTGGCGCTGGACGCCGGGGCCAGCCGCCTCTACGTCGCCGTTGACGGCGGAATGAGTGACAACATCCGAGCGGCTCTCTATGACGCCGACTTCTCGTGCACGCTGGCCTCGCGCCGGTCGCATGCTCCAGCCGTGCTGGCGCGGGTGGTCGGCAAGCACTGTGAGAGCGGCGACATCGTCGTCAAGGATGAGTTCATTCCCGACGACGTGAGGGCGGGCGACCTGATCGCGGTGCCGGCCACGGGTGCCTACTGCCGGTCGCTGGCGAACACCTACAACCACGTTCCACGGGCCGCGGTCGTTGCGGTCCGACAGGGCCGGGCCCGACTCGTCATACGACGCGAGACAGAGGACGACCTCCTGCGGTTCGAGGTCGAGAGTGATTGAGCCGGTTGCGGTGGCGGATCCCGGAAACGTCTGCATCGAGTCTCCTCGCCCGGGCACACTGAGGCGCGACCCCGCCCCAGGCCCCGAGGGGACCCCATGAGCCAGCCCATTCGCGTTGCCCTCCTGGGCTGCGGTGTCGTCGGCAGCGAGGTGGCGCGACTCCTGACCGAGCAGGCCGACGACCTGGTCGCGAGGGTCGGGGCGCCGCTGGAGCTCGTCGGCGTCGCGGTGCGTCGACTCGAACGCAGTCGCGACGTCGACCTGCCGC
>JANLYC010000405.1:0-1854 GCA_031365435.1 Nocardioidaceae bacterium | reverse complement strand
GTGGTGACCACACCGGTCACGACGCGGGTCATGGCACCGGAAACGGCGCGCACCTACGCCTCGTCCACGACCTCTTCCGACGCGAGCTGGCTGCGATCGTGCAGGTGCGGGACGAGGTCAAGTCCGGCCGGGCCGGGGTCGGTGAGCTGCGGAGCCGGATCAACGCGATGACGTTGCGCCAGGGCTACGAGCAGTTCGGGTCCTTCTGCGCGCAGTACTGTCGCGCGGTCACGATGCACCACTCCATCGAGGACCGCCATCTCTTTCCGCAGCTACGGTCGGTCGACGGTGATCTCGGTGAGGTTCTGGACCGGCTCGAAGCGGAGCACCTCGTCATTCACGGAGTTCTGGTCGACCTCGACCAGGCCAGCGTCGGACTTGCCCGCGGCGTCGAGGCCTTCGACGAGGTCGACCGTCTCGTCGACCTGCTGGCGTCGCGGCTGTTGTCCCACCTCGACTACGAGGAGGACGAGCTCGTCGGGCCGTTGGAGCGACATCCCATCCTGCTGTGAGGAACAAGGAGAGAGACGTGAGATTCCGGTGAAGGTGTTCGTCTCCTGCGACATGGAAGGGGTCGCGGGAATCGTCGACTGGGCGCAGTGTCGACCCGACGGGGGAGCGGCGTACGAACACGGCTGCGACCTCATGCTGGCCGAGGTGAACGCCGCGGTCGAGGGTGCCCGGTCAGCCGGCGCGACCGAGGTCGTCGTCAACGACTCCCACGGAGCGATGGCCAACCTCCGTCCGGCTGGTCTCAAGCCGCCGACGTCCTACATCAGTGGTCGGCACAAGCCGGCGTACATGATGCAGGGCCTTGACGGCTCGTTCGACGCGGTGTTCCTCGTGGGCTATCACGGTTCGATCTCCGGGGAGTCGTCCGCGCTGTCGCACACCTACAACCCCGAGGTCATCAGCGGCGTACGCCTCGGCGGGGAGTACGTGGGGGAGAGCGGCATCAACGCCCTGGTCGCCCACGCCCATGCCGTGCCGATCGCGCTCGTCACCGGTGACGACGTGACCATCAGGCAGGCGGGGTCTTTCGCACCCGACCACGTCGGGGTCGTGGTCAAGGAGTCTGTGACCCGGTTCGCGGCTCACAGCATCCACCCGGTGGACGCCCGATTGCGCATCATGCAGGGTGCCACGAAGGCGGTGAAAGAGGTGCGGAGTGGACGGATGAGCCCACCCAGGCTGCCGGCCGACCTGACACTGGACGTCGACCTCCACACGGCCGACATGGCCGCCGTCGCCAGCTGGGTCAAGGGCGTCGAGAGGTCGGGCACCCGGAGTGTGCGTGTCACGGGAGCCGGGCCGGACCCCGACGGGCTCGCGGTGTACGACGCGTTCGTGGCATTGACCTACATCACGCGCCAGGCCGGTGGCCGCTAGTCAGTGCTGTTCAGTGCTGTTCAGTGCTGCCAGTGCTGTCGGTTCCGTCGCTGGTCAGCGCCTTCTACGAGTGAGTTGTCGAGCGCATAGACACCGGCGCCGAGCAGGACAGCCGTGACCAGGCGGGGGAAGGGGAGCAGCCGTGCGACCTTCGCCACCAGCAGGTTCGCGAGGACCCAGGAGCCTGTCGTGGTGGCAGTCGCGATGAGCTGCTCCCGCTCGCTGGGAGTCGATCCCGGATCCGGAGTGATCGAGAAGACCTGGATCCCGCGTGGATCGATCTCGCGGGCGGCGAGCTCCGCCCCGCCTGCCAGCACCGACGTGCGGACCAGCCCGGACGGTTTGCCGGCGAGGATGGTCGCGGTGGTGCCGGCAGCGCGAACCAGCGAGCTGAGCCGGAGTCCGTACGGACCTGTCGTGCTGGTCGTCATGGCGTCACGGTACCCGCCGGCACATGCGATGGCA
>JANLYC010000376.1:0-1746 GCA_031365435.1 Nocardioidaceae bacterium | reverse complement strand
GACAGGAACTGCTGACAGTCGGCGAGCAGCGCTCCACTGAGCGGGCGGGACGCGCAGTCGGCGCTCCGGTCGACGTACGGGCCTTGCTGACGGACCACGCCGCCGTCAGACGCCGTGAAGAACGTCTCCTCGCCACCGCCCGTCGAGGCGAAGACGAGCGCGTGGTGGTCTGGGTGCAGGCCGTTGGGCGACGGCTGTGCGTCGTTGGTCATGTCGGTGAAGTGCACACCGGCATCGGCCGAGCGAACGACCGCGCGGCCGTTGGAGTTACCGGGACCGCCGAACGCCAACAGCTCGCCGTAGTTCATCGAACCCGACAGGAACACCTCGTCAGGGTGGCCGGGCGGGCTCGCCACGACCATGTCGTAGGAGCACTGGGTGTGACAGAAGTTGTAGGACCCGTAGCCCGGCGTGCCGTGGTTCGGGTCCGACAGCAACGTGAACGTCGGGGCCGCGGCCGTGCCGTCATCACTGCGTAGCAACGCAGACGTCGTGTTCGCGAAGTATGTCGCGTCGCCGAGGTAGATACGGGTCTGGCCACCGGGGAGAGCGGCCAGCGCGAACTCGACCCGGTTGGAGGCCGACGTCGTGGGGCTTCCCGGCGTCTGGATCGTGTAGATCTGCTGCCACGGCCCGTCGAACTCGCGGCGGAACAGGCCGTAGTCGAACATCGAGGCGTAGACAGTCCCGGGATGAGTCGGGTCGTAGAGCAGCTTGGAGATGCCACCGCGGAAGTAGTCGCTGCCGGTCGGCGATGACGGATTGACCACGTCGGAGGCCTCGCTCAGGCTCAAGGTCCAGGTGCGACCTGCGTTACGCGTCTCGTACACACCGATCTGGGCGCTTCCGGGCGGCGTGAAGCGCCCGCCGTTGACAGACGAGGACCCGTGTCGGGCCACTGCGGTCCCGACATAGATGTGGTTGGGCCGCTTGGGATCCACGGCGATGCTGGAGATCGAGCGGTTCATCGCGAAGTCGACGCCGTGGACCATCGTCGGCACCCTCGTGAAGGACCGGCCGTTGCTCCTCGACACGAAGAGTCCGACCCCTGCCTCGGAGTCGGAGGACCCGTTCGCCTCACCGGTGCCGACGTACAGCCGGCCGCGGGCGGCGCGGTAGACCACGCCGATCGCCTGCGATGGGATGTCCGAACCGATCGACGTCCATCGCGGGGTCGTCGTGAGTGCGTTCGACGTCCGCCACAGTCCACCTCCGGCCGTGCCGGCGAAGAGCAGACAACGGGCCGGACGACACGGTCCGACGGTGTCGAGCGACGTCGTGCGCCCGGACACGACCGCGGGCGTTCCGGTATAGGTGGTCTCGGCGACCTGGAGCCCGCCGTCCGGACCGATCGGCGACCAGGATCGGACCTTCGTGGTGCCCTGCGCGCTGGTCAGCACGGCCCGGCCCGGGACTGTGTGGCTGCGCTGCCGGGCGGCCAGGAAGGACATGCTCGCCGACAGCTGCTGCGCCGGCTTGATGTAGGCATGCGGGAGCGCGCGCTGGTCGTAGGCCTCCTGGGCGGGGCCGTTGACGACCTCGCCGCTGCCCTCGCCTCCCTGCTGCTCGAGCTTCTCGGCGACGAACGCCAACGGCAACCGGTGGTCGGCCAGACCGGGATGGCGGTCAAGGGCTTCGGTCATCGCATGCGAGCCTGTTGTCCCCCCCACGGCCCCCTCGTCGCGGGCCCGCGACCCACCCCCGTTTACGAGGAAAGCCCCGAGCACGACGAGCGCGGCGACGAAC
>JANLYC010000373.1:0-5493 GCA_031365435.1 Nocardioidaceae bacterium | reverse complement strand
CGACATACGAACTCACCAAGGCAAACGCGGGACGGTCAGAGGGTTGCTGCCTCTTGGACATCCGGGTCGGGGGAGTCATCGCGGTGGGAGTCGTGATCCCCGTGCCAGGACTGCCACAGGGCGGCGTACGAACCCTCGGCTGCCAGGAGCTCGTCGTGCGTGCCGATCTCGGAGATTCGGCCGTCCTCGACGACCGCCACGCGATCGGCGTCGTGCGCGGTGAACAACCGGTGCGCGATCGCGATCACGGTCCGGCCGTGCAGGACCCCCGCCAGCGACCGCTCGAGGTGCCGGGCGGCGCGCGGGTCGATCAGCGACGTGGCCTCGTCGAGCACCAGGGTGTGGGGGTCGGCCAGGACCAGCCGCGCCAACGCCAGCTGCTGTGCCTGCGACGGCGACAGCGACAGACCGCCGGACCCGACGCGCGTGTCCAGGCCGTCGGGCAGCGCCCTCGCCCAGTCCAGCGCATCCACGGCCGTCAAGGCGGCGATGATCCGCTCCTCGCCGGACTCCGCCAGGTCGTCGAGGCCGAGTGCCAGGTTGTCGCGCAGCGTTCCGACGAAGACGTGGTGCTCCTGGGTGACCAGCGCGACTTCACGGCGCAGGTCGTCCATCGGCAGCTCGGTCATCCCCACTCCACCGATGGTCACCGACCCCGTGCGGGGTGGGTGGATGCCGGCCAGCAGCCGTCCCAGCGTCGACTTGCCGGCACCAGACGGACCGACCATGGCGAGACGTTCGCCGCGCGCCACCGCGAGGTCGACTCCGTGCAGGACGTCCCGGTCGTCGGTGTACGCGAAGCGCACATCCGCAGCCTCGATGTCCTGATGCTCCGGGCGCCGACCGGTCACGGTCCGGT
Organism: Nocardioidaceae bacterium; assembly: GCA_031365435.1. Taxonomy (GTDB): domain Bacteria; phylum Actinomycetota; class Actinomycetes; order Propionibacteriales; family Nocardioidaceae; genus JANLYC01. The sequence goes on along the minus strand of JANLYC010000373.1, from coordinate 4,634 downwards.
CATCGGGTACGTCGGCCACGCCGAGCAGGCGCGCCAGCGACGATGCACCGACCTGCAGCTCGTCGAGCCACGACAGCAAGCGGTCGACCGGGTCGATCAAGGCCTGCACGTACAGCGTGGCGGCGGTGACGTCCCCCAGGTTGACCTGGCCCTGTGTGTGCAGATAGCCACCGAACAGCAACGTGAAGACCGTCGGCAGCAGGTAGCCGAGCTCAGCCGAGGGGAACCACACCGTCCGCAGGAACAAGGTGTACCGCTCGGCGGCGTACGACTCCGCGATGTCGGCGTCGATCCGGTCCAGCCGCCGCTTCTCCAGGCGCAGCGCCTCGACCGTCCGCGCACCTTCGGTCGTCTCTGCGACGCTGGCGTTGATGGCGGCGTATGACGCAGCCTCGCGCAGGTAACCCGCCTTGGCGCGACGCAGGTACCAGCGGCTCGCCGCGAAGAGCAGCGGGACACCGAGCACCAGAGGGACGAGCACCCAGGTCCCGACCAGGATGCACGCGCCGATCGAGAACACGGTCGTGACGAACGCGATGATGATCTCCGGCACGGCGAACCGCACCGACCAGCCCAGCGCTTCGACGTCGCGGGAGGTTCGCGTCAACAGGTCACCGGTCCCGGCTCGCTCGACCGTGCTCACCGGCAGCGCCAACGCCTGCTTGACGAAGTCCTCCCGGAGCTCAGCCAGCACCTGTTCGCCGAGCGCGAAGGAGAAGTACCGCGCGTACCGCGTGAGGACCGTCTGAGCCAGCAGGAAACCGGCGATCGTGAAGATGGTCTTGTCGACGGTGGAGACGGTCGTACCGGACGACACCGCCTGCACGAGGTTGCCGATCAACCGTGGTGCCGCCAGCCCGGCGACCGCCGCGAGCACGTGCAGCGCGACCGCGCCTCCGAGCCGGCGGGGGTGTTGGCGAGCCAGGCGTACGGCGTACCGGCGAACGGCAGCCGTGTCGGCCACAGGAAGCAGCTGCTTCATCAGTCCTCCCCTCTCGCCACGATGCGCCGGTAACGCGGGTCGTCCATCAAGTCGCGGTGTCGTCCCGAGGCCACCACGTGTCCGCTCTCCATCAGGGCGACCTCGTCGGCGTAGTCGAGCATCAACGGGCTCGCCGTCGTCACGACGGTCGTCTTGCCGCTCCGGTGCTGGTGCAGCCGGGCTGCGATCCTGGCCTCCGTATGGGCGTCGACGGCTGAGGTGGGCTCGACCAGGACGAGGATGTCGGGGTCAGCGAGCAGAGCCCGCGTCAGCACCAGGCGCTGGCGCTGACCCCCGGAGAACGAGCGACCGCGTTCCTCGACCTGCGAGTCGAGTCCGGCGTCGAGCGCTTCGAGCACGTCCTGGGCCGAGGCGGTGCCGATGGCCGTCATGATCTCGGCGTCGGTGGCCGTGCCTCGTACGTCGAGCTCGTCCCGCAGGCGGCCGCTGAACAGGGTCGCACCGCTGTCGCTGACCACGATCGATTGACGGACGAAGCCACGGTCCAGATCCGAGAGCGAGACGCCGTCCAGGAAGACCGGGCCGTCAGCGAAGCGGCCGAGCCGGTCTGCGACGGCGGCAGCGTCCTGGGGCACCTCGGACACGATGGCCGTGAGCCGGCCGGGCTGGACCCGCAGACCGGAGCGGACGTCGACGAGCTCGGCATCGGTGGAGGCCGACCGGGGAGCCTCGATGTCCTGCGCCTCCGGCTCGACCGAGAGGACACGGCAGATCCGTCTGCCGGCCACCAGGCCCCGGATCACCTGGTTGACCACCTCGGTGCCTGTACGCAACGGGATCATCAGGAACGCGGAGTAGCCGTAGAACGCGACCAGCTCGCCCGGCGTGATCTGCCCCTCGACGGCGAAGCGGGCCCCCAGCCAGACGACGACCACCACGAACACACCTGGCAGGAAGACCTGGAGAGCGTCGAGAATCGACTGGAGCCGGGCCACCTGGACGCCGGCCTGCCGCACCCGTTGGGACTCCTCGGTGTAGCGGCGGTGGAACACATCCTCGCCACCGATGCCACGAAGAACACGCAGTCCGCCCACGATGTCTGAGGCCAGGGTGTTGAGCTCGCCCATCATCTCGCGCTGCGCCATGCTGCGGCGTTGCAAGGGCTTGAGCAGCGGACCGAGCACCAGCAGCAGCGCAGGTACGCCGATGAGCACGATCAGGCCGAGGGCGACGGACGCGTTGAGCAGGATCGCGGCGACGACGAAGAACGACACGACGGCGCCGGCAGCGCGACCCATCACCTCGATCGCGTTGCCGACGTGGGCGAGGTCGGATGACCCGATCGAGACCACTTCGCCCGTGGACACGCGCCGGGGCAGGGTGGCGCCGAGGCGCACCGCGTGCCGCGAGACGACCTGAACGGTGCGGTAGGCGGCGATGAGCCAGTTCTGCACGGCGAAGCGATGGCGGAAGATACCCGCGCCGGCCTGCAGCACGCCGACGCCGAAAAGGAGGGCAGCCCACATCCAGAGGCGGTTCATGTCCTCGGCGCGCACACCTTCGTCGATCGCGCGGCCGATGATGGCGGGCATCACCGACTGGGCCACCATCCAGATGATGCCGAACGTCATACCGCCCAGAACCGTCGGCAGCTGTCCCCGCGCCACCCACCACAGGTAGCGACCTGGGGAGCGCACGTCGGGGATGCCGGGATCTGACAAGGGAAGCTGACGCATGACCTCTCAACGGTAGGGATCGGGCCAGTGCCGGCGCCAATCAATTAGGCGTCGGAGCGCCAGACCGGCCAGCGGGTTGGACGGCGGTCGCCGCAGGGCGACGGGTTTCACCTGACGTTCACCCGGCCGCCGTGCAGGTGAGCCTGCTCTCGGTTAGCGTGACCGGTATGCGCTCTTTCGCACCCGTCCTGCGCGGAGCCCTGGCCGCGGCCGTCGCCGCGACCACCGCTCTCGCCCTCGCACCCACCACTCACGCCGTCGATCCAGCTCCGGGCGGCTCGTCGGTCGTTGCCGCGGCAGCCGGACCCCGCCCGCTGGTCGCGAAGCCGATCGTCATCGGGCACCGGGGGGCTCCGGGCTACCGGCCCGAGCACACCGTCGGCTCCTATCAGCTCGCGATCCAGCTCGGCGCGGACTACGTCGAGTGCGACATCGTCTCGACCAGGGACCACAAGCTTGTCTGCCGGCACGAGAACGACATCACTGGCACGACCGACGTGGCCGATCATCCGGAGTTCGCCGACCGCAAGACCACCAAGACGATCGACGGTCAGGTGATCACCGGGTGGTTCACCGAGGACTTCACGCTTTCGGAGTTGGAGACCCTGCGAGCCAAGGAGCGGCTCCCCGACGTCCGCCCGGACAACACTCGCTACAACGGCGTCTACCGGGTCCCGACGTTCAACCAGTACCTCAACCTGGTGCAGCGACTCAGCAAGAAGTACCACCGGACCGTCGGCGTCTACCCCGAGACCAAGCACCCGACGTACTTCGACTCGATCGGGCTCTCGCTCGAGGAGCCGATGCTGGCTGCGCTCAAGCGTCACCACTTGGCAGGGGCTCACGCCAAGGTGTTCCTCCAGTCGTTCGAGACCACCAACCTGCGCGAGCTCGACACGATGACCAACCTCCCGCTGATCCAGCTGCTCAACTCGACCGGCGCCCCCTACGACCTCGCATCCACTGGCGACCCGACGACCTACCAGGATCTCGCGACCAAGGCGGGCTTGAAGTCGATCTCGACGTATGCCGACGGGGTCGGCCCCAACAAGGACATGGTCATCCCGCGCGATGCGAACGGCTATCTCACGCAGCCGACAGACCTCGTCCGCAACGCTCACCAGGACGGCCTGCTCGTCCACATCTTCACGATGCGGGACGAGAACCAGTTCCTGCCGGCCGACTACCGGGTCGGCACCGACCCCAACCGCAAAGGTGACGCGGCGGGAGAGGACCAGCGATTCCTCGACGCAGGGATCGACGGGTTCTTCACCGACTTCGCCGATACCGGGGTGTTCGCGCGTGATCGCTGGCTGGACGGTCAGTCGGGTCGGCCCGCGGCCTGATCGGGCAGTTCCGGTGAGCCCGGCACTCGCGGCGATCGCTGAGGTCTGAGGGCCGCGGCCAGACCGACGGCGCCGGCCGTGATCAGGATGATCGGACCGCCGATCCAGGCCCGGTTCCCGTCGATGGATCCGTTCAACGTGAGGATCCAGACCGCGGTGAACCCGGCGAAGATCGTGCCTGCCACCAGTGAGATGACGTCAGTTGCATGCCGCGGGATCATGGTTGCCTCCTTGCCAGATCTGGGTGCTCAGGGTGTGTGCCTTGCTGTCACCGCGCTCAGCGACGGCCAGCCCGGGGCAGTCGAAGCGGTAGACCTCGATCTGCCCGAACGTCAGGCCGACGTCGATGATGACGCGCGGACGACCGTCGCCACGAGCTGAGATCACGGCCTCCTGCCCGCCGTTGCCGACGTCCCTGGTGACCGCCATGCCGGTGATCTCACCGCCCCTGACGTGCGCCCGGATCTGGGCGTCGATGCTGGTCGGCACGATCACCTGGACCTGCCCGACGTGGCTGTCCACGACGATGGTGCGTCCGTCGAGGTTCGCGACATCTCGGACTTCGTCGAGGTTGAGCACCACGCGGCCTGCCCCGTGCTCATACCGGCT
>JANLYC010000035.1:0-3081 GCA_031365435.1 Nocardioidaceae bacterium | reverse complement strand
CGGCGGGCACGACGCCAGCCGGCTACCAGCCCGGGTGGCGGAATTGGCAGACGCGGGGGGCTTAAACCCCCCTTCTCGAAAGGGAGTGCGGGTTCGAACCCCGCCCCGGGCACATGATGTGAGCTGGTGCGCTCTGGCGATGGCCGGCGGGCGGGTCCGCCGTACCACCCGTTCTGGCACTTGCAGACGAATTGCAGACGCCGTCTCGGAGGATGCGCTGCGGAAGTCGTTCACTTCCCTGATCCGAGGAGCATCCATGTACCGAACCACACGCCCCGTCGCCCGGCTCATCACGTTGGTCGTTGCTGTCGCCGTCGCAATGTCCGCCTGTTCGTCGGGCGAGTCGAGCAGCTCGGGCACGACGACCGCGGCACCGATCACCACAGTGGCACCAACGACCACCGAGGCACCAACGACCACGGCGGCACCGACGCTGGAAGCGCGGATCGCTGTCGACTTCCAGGGCGTCCAACTCGACGTGATCGGTGGCGTCTCCGCACCCGGCGCCACGACGATGTTCTTCCAGGTCGGCAACTGGGCCGCGATGGCGAACTGGGTCACGGCAGATACCTGGTGCGTCTCGGACGTGTACGACTGGACCATCACCGATGCGACGAGTCCGACCGAGTTCACCATCGAGTACGTGCGGTCCGAGGTCTTCCCTGACTGCGCGGATCAGGACTACAACCAGCAGTTCGCACTCCACATCACCGGCGGGCGCGAGGATGATGGGCGGATGATCTACGACGGGACCTACGAGTTCCCTGGCGGCACCGAGTTCCAAGCCGTCCGCACGGTGTGCAGCCTCACGTGGGACGACCCGGACCGCTGCGGCGTCGACACGCCTGGGCTCGAAGTGCCGGCCCCGCCGGCCCTGTGAGCGGCTCGGGGAGCGACGTGGCCACCATGGCACCGACGATCACGATCACCGAACCGGGGCGGGCCCCGCTGCACGTGGTCGTGCGCCGACCGCTGGAGGTAGGACGGGACTGTGACGGGCTGCTCCTCGGCGATCCTCTGCTCTCACGTCGGCACTTGCGAGTGAGCGCCGTCGGTGGCCGGGTGTCCGTGCAGGACCTCGGCAGCACGAACGGCACATCGGTCGGGGGTTCGGTGCTGGTCGGCGCTGTCGTCCTCCAGCCGGGCGATGTCGTGGAGTTCGGTCGTTGTCGCCTCGAGCTCGACGACGCCACGGAGCGGGTTGCCGACACCGGCGACGATCCGCTCCGGCGGACGTCGATCGACCTCGTGGCGGCAGCAGCGAAGGCCGACCCGTTGCCGTCGACGCTCACCTCCGGCGGGACGCTGACCATCGTCTTCTCCGACATCGAGCAGTCCACGCGTCGGGCGCTCGAACTCGGCGACGAGTCGTGGATGGCGCTACTGGCGGTGCACAATCGCCTCGTGCGCCGCCATGTGCAGCGCAGCGGCGGCATCGAGGTCAAGGCGCTGGGTGACGGCTTCATGCTGGCGTTCCCCAGTGCCCGCTCGGCCGTACTGTGTGCTATCGATATCATGCGGAGCCTCGAGGCCCATGGCCGGTCGCATCCGACCGAGGCGCTGCGCATCCGCATCGGCATGCACACGGGAGAGGCAATCGTGCACGACGACGACCTGTTCGGGCGACCGGTCGTGTTGGCGGCTCGTATCGCCAACCAGGCCCATGGTGGCGAGATCCTCGTGTCGTCGCTCGTGCGCGAGATCCTCGAATCTCGAGGCGACCTCCACTTCGGGGAGACCCGAGAGGTTCAGTTCAAGGGGATCGATGGTCGTCATTGTCTGCATTCGATCCTCGTCGGGCCGGCCGATGTCTGAGAACGGAGGGGCCGGCGTCCGGGCGGACGTTCGCTTCACCGTGCTGCAGGGCACGGTCGGCGCCTTGGCAGACGGACGGCCGATCGCGCTCGGGGGCCCGCAGCAGCGGCGCCTGCTGGCCGCGTTGTTGGCCAACCACGACACGGTCCTCAGCGCCGACCGGTTGGTGGAGTCGGTCTGGTCCCACGACGATGCGCCCGACGGCGCCCGTCGGACGGTGATGAGCTACATCTCCCGGCTCCGTTCCGCGATCGGCGAGGAGCACCTCGTCACTCGGGAGCACGGCTACGAGCTGGCGCTCGACGGGGCGAGCTTCGACGCCAACGACTTCGAGCTGGCGCTGGCCGAGGCCCGAGGCGCCGGGGCCGCCGACGCGGTGGCCACGTACGAACGAGCGCTCGGCTACTGGTCGGGTCGGGCCTACGGCGAGGACGCCGGCGAGTGGTGGCTGCTGTCGGTCGCGGGGCGGCTCGAGGAGCTGCGCCTCCTTGCGCTCGGTGAACGGGCCGCAGCGTTGATCGACAGCGGCCGTCACGCGGATGCCGTCGTGGAGATCCAGGCCCTCGTGGCCGATCAGCCCCTGCGCGAGCACTTCGTGGACCTCCTGATGAGGGCGCTGTACCTCGGCGGGCGTCAGGCCGACGCGCTGCGGACGTTCCAGCGGTTCCGGCAGTTCCTCGCCGACGAGACCGGGCTCGATCCGTCGGAGGCGCTGGTCGAGCTGGATCACCGCATCGCGCAGGGCGACCCGTCACTGGCCCCAGGGTCCGCCATGGCGTTGCCCGGCTACGAGCTGGCGGAGGTCATCGGGGAGGGCGCCTTCGGGTCCGTCTACCGTGCCATCCAGCCCAGCGTCGGCCGCGAGGTCGCGGTCAAAGTGGTCCGCGCCGAACTTGCCGATGATCCCAGGTTCGTGCAGCGGTTCGAGGCTGAGGCCCAGCTCGTGGCTCGCATCGAGCATCCCCATGTCGTGCCGCTGTACGACTTCTGGCGCCGGCCCGGCGGAGCCTTTCTGGTGTTCCGACTCCTCCGGGGAGGCTCGCTGAGCGACCGCGAAGCCAAGGGTCCACTCGGCCTCGCCGACGTCGGTCGGCTGGTCGACGAGTTGGGCGGTGCACTGCTGGCTGCCCATGCCCTGGGCGTCGTCCACCGGGATGTGAAACCCGCCAACATCCTCTTCGACGAGGCCGACAACAGCTATCTGGCCGACTTCGGCATCGCCCAACTCGGTCCCGACGACGGCGACATCGACCTGCGGTCTGCTGG
>JANLYC010000246.1:0-11388 GCA_031365435.1 Nocardioidaceae bacterium | reverse complement strand
CAACCAACCTAGAACCGAGCGCCGACACTTTCCGACCAGAGCCGACCCCAGACCCCTTTGTCCACAAGGGAATTCCGAGATTCCGGCGGGCCGTGGGAAGTCGGCAATCAGCGTGTTGAGACCATGAGCGGCAAGACCCTGACTTGCTTGGGACCGGAGGTCCACATGTCCACACGTGAAGTTGTCGAGCAGCTGTTGGCCCGCATCGCGGGCGGTAACCCCGAGGAGATCGCCTGCACCTATGCCACCGCTGTCGACTGGCAGCTCGACTGGCCTGCGGAACGCCACGGCGGCGACATCCCGTGGATCCGCTACCGGGCCGACCGCGCCGGCGTGGCCGAACATTTCCGCCTCATCGCCGAGAACCACGACCCCGCACAGGCTGCGGTGACGGTTCATCGGATCCTTGTCGACGGGCCGGACGCGGTCGTGCTGGCGACGCTGGCCAACACCCTCCGGCACAACGGCGCTCGATACCAGGCCCACGTGGCGCTCCACTTGACCGTCGAGAATGGACAGGTCACGCGGCACCACGTCTACGAGGACAGCCTCGCGGTCGCCGAAGCGTGGGCGTCCGTCGAATGACTCACCGACCGCAGTACGCCGCCGGCCGCGTCGGTCACGGGCGCTGGATGCGTAGCGCCATGGCTGGACAGGCCAGCACCGCCCGGCGGGCGTCGGCCACCTCAGCCCCGGCGAGCGGCGCCCGGGCGATGATCGGAAAACCCCACTCGTCGAGCGAGATGCGTTCGGGCAGCAAGGCGGCGCACAACCCGTGGCCGTCGCAGCGGGTCCAGTCGACCTCGAGGGTGGGTCCGCTCGTCGTGATGGTGGGGGACGTGACGGTCATGAGGCGCTCCTGTGTCGCACGAGGCTGGGTGGGGCCGAGACCGGGCCCGTGGCGAGCTGGCCGAGGACGGGGCGCCGGCATCCACGGTGTCGCAGATGCAGGTCGAGGTCGGCGCCGAAGCGCTGTACCGACGACGTGACGAACCGCGCCACCCCGTCCGGATGGGCACACGCTCCTCGCCCCGTCACCAGGCCGGCGTGCCGTTGCAGGTCGGCGCAACCGGTCTTGTCTCCGGCCAGCGCGCGACCGAGGTCCTGCACGATCGCCGGCAGCCCGAAAACGCACGGCCCACACTGACCTGCGGACTCCCCGGCCAACCAACGGGCCACGTGTTCGACCTCGCCGAGCGGGCAGGTTTCGTCCGAGAGCACGGCAACCACGCCGGCGCCGAACGACAGACCGTCGCGACGGAGCGCGGGACGGGACAGGCTCGGTGAGCTGCCGGCCGGTATCCAGGTCCCGTGGTAGCCACCCATCAAGATGGCGGCGTCGGGACTCGCGGCGACCGCCTCCAGGACGACCGCGAGCGGGATGCCGTTCGGCACCTCGATGACTCCGGGGCTGCGAACCGCGCCGGTGACGGTGAGCAGGCTGGTGCCGGGCTCCTCGGCCACGCCGTGCTCTGCGTAACCCGCGGTCCCAAGCCGCGCGAGCAACGCCAGCTGGGCGAAGGTCTCGGCGTTGGACAGGAACGTCGCACGACCGTCGACGCCGTCATCGGAGGGGAGCGTACGTCGCCCATGGGGCAGACCCGGCCCGCCGGAGGCACCCCTGATGACGGCCCGCGCCTCACCGGCGACGAAGCGGTTCGGCCGCAGATCGATGCGGACTCGACGCGTGTCTGGACGTTCGCGCACCGCCTCCGTGAGCGACGCGGCCGCTGCCGGGTCATGCACGCTGATGATGACCTTGCGCGCCCGCACGGCGGCCGCGATGCCGAGCGCTCCGTCGATCACGAGGTGGGGCGCGACCCGCATCAGGATCCGGTCCTTCGCGCTGAGCGGTTCGCTCTCGGAGCCGTTCACCACGACGGCGTACGTTCCCCGTCGCGGCAGCGCTGCGAGCTTGCGTGCGACCGGGAAGCCCGCACCGCCCCGGCCGAGCAGTCCCGTGGCCGACGCGAGCTCTTCGTACGTCGACAGCGACAACGCAGGCAGGTCACCATGCAGTGCCCGGTGCTGCTGCCAGGAGACGCGCGACGCCTGGCCGCCCCGGGTGGCGCCGGCCAGCAGCCGGGGTTCGCCGATGGACCACATCGGCACGTTGTCGTTCACGAGAACCTCCCAGCGGGCCCGGCTTCGCGTTCGAGCGTCTCGCGGCGGGCGTTCGTCAGATGGTTGTCCCGCGAGATCTCGTGAGACCAGAGCCGGGCTGCGACCGCTCCCCCGACCACGACGACCGCCACCAGGTATCCGAGCCGGACGGGCAGCCACGTGCTGTCGGTTCCGGCGAAGTAGCCGTGTCCCATGGCCAGCGCCCAGGCACCGTACGCCGCCAGGTGCAGACCGCGCCAGATCTTGGTCGCGCGGACGGACGTGGCGAGGCGACCGCGGGCAGCGCCGACGAAGGCTGTGCCGACCGTGGCTATCAGGGCGAGAGTCCCGAACCCGACCGCGACGGGTCGGTAGGAGGCGGTGAACGGGATGATGACGGACTGCAGGTTGACGCCTGAGTAGGTGTCGAGCACCAGTGTCGTGATATGCGCGACCAGGAGCAGCAGACCGGTGACTGCGGCGTAACGGTGAACATACTGCAGCGCGAACCGCCAGCGATGCGCTCTCGGGCCGTCCTGCGGCTGCCGGACCGTGGCGAATGCACCGAGTGCGGTAGCGAGTGTCAGCGCGGCCAGGGCGACGAGGCCAGCTGCGCGCGCGATGAACCAGAGCGTCATGACGCCATCGCCTCCGGCAGGGGGTCTTCGGGCCACGTGCTGGTGTGGACGACCTCGCCGTCCTGGTCGACCAGGCGGGCCGGGGTGCCGGACTGCTCCAGGTCGGCCAGGGCGTCAGCACCGGCCACGACGGCCGCCGTGCTGGCGGTGTTGGCGGCAAGGGCCGAAGGAGACCAGACCGAGACAGTGCGCCAGCGGCCGCCGCTCGGGCGACCCGTGCGCGGGTCGATGATGTGGTGGGCCGTGTGGGGACTGCTCCCCCAGCGACGTACCACGGTGGTCGAGGTGGTCAGACCGCCGTGCGTCACGGCGACGAGCTCACCCGGCATACCTTCGCGCTCGGCCACTCGGATGACGAAGGGGTCGTGCTCAGCGCGCGTGACGGCCACGTCTCCGCCGATCTCGACGAGGATGCGACCTGGGAGCCGGTCGGCGAGCAGCTCCACGGCCCGGTCCGCCGTCCACGCCTTGGCTGTCGCGCCGAGATCGAGGGCGAGCCCCCGAGGAACCCCGACGAGACCTAGATCCCGGTCCAGCCGGACGCTGCGCCAGCTCGGCAGCTCGTCCGGCTGCGGTTGAAGGTCGACCACGCCGCTGATGTCGCTGATGCTGCGGTCGTATCCGGCGGCGACCAGGTGGCGGCCGACGGTGGGGTCCACGAGTCCGCCTGAGGTGCGCGCGGCGTCCAGGGCGTGGCCGACCAGTTCGAGGGTCACTGGGCTCACGGTCGTCACGTGACCGGCCCGCTGGTTGCAACGTGAGAGTTCGGAGTCATCCCGGAAGCGGCTGACGGCTCGGTCCACGTCTTGCATCAACGCGGCCACGACGCGAGCCGCCTCCTCGGCATACCGGGAGTCATCCACGCAGACCGCGACGGTGCAGCTCCACTGCGACCACGAATGGCGAGTGTGAGGAGAGTGGCGGCCGGAGGCTCGCCGCGGTCTTGTCATGACCCGTTGCTCCCACCGGAGACCGGCGCTGCTGCCTGCGGGGCAACCAGACCCGTGCTCGTCTGCCGACTCTGCTGGTTGGTGGACTTCGCGGACTTGTGGGAGTTGTGCGTTGCGGTCGTTTGACCCGCAGATCCGGAGGGCGTCGCGGAGTTGACCGACTGGCTGAGTCCGGCAGCGAGCGCCGCGGTGCCGACAACGCCGGCAACCATGACGCCCGTGCCGACCAGGGCCGAGCGGCGGATCAGCGCGCTTCGTTGCCAGGGTTGGTATTGGGGCGATTGATTGTTCATACCCCGAGGATGTCTCGCCGCGGGTCAGGTGGACCGCAAAGCAACGTCAAGTCTGGGTCAAGTCGTGCTGTGTCCGGCCTGAGACGTGGTTCCGAGCCACAGCTCGACGCGGGCTCCGGTGGGTTCGTGCCGACCGAGCCGCAGGAAGCCACCGCTGGCCTCGGCCGCCCGCCGGGCGATGTCCACGCCGAGGCCGGTTGAGCCGCGATCGCTGCGGCCACGCACGCCCACGCCGGCGGGGAGACCCGCGCCATGATCGGCCACCGTCACCACCACCATGCGCTTGCCTTCGAACGTGTCCTCCCGCACCGAGACCGCAAAGTCCGTCCCCTCGGCTGTGTGAGCGATGACGTTCTCGATGAGGGCGTCCACCGCGGCCGCGAGGTCTTCGGGTGACAGCCGCACGCGCAGCTCCGTGTCCGCCAGCTCGATGCTCGTACTCCGCCCTTGGTCCACCACGAGCGGTGACCAGAACTCGACCCGGGCTCTGGCCACGGCGGACGGGTCGCAGGCCGGGAAGCGTCCCTCGCGAGCGGGCCTGCGGGCGGCGTGGATGATCGACGTCAATGAGCGTTCCAGGCTGGTGATGTGCTCGCTGAGCCGCGCCGCGTCGGACGGGTCCGCCAGTGCGTCGACGTCGAGCCGCAACGCTGTCAGCGGTGTACGCAGCCGGTGCGAGAGATCAGCGACGGCCTCGCGCTCGGTCGCGATGACCTCGTCGATCCGGTCGGCGAGCTGGTTGAGCGCGGATCCGACCTCGGCCACCTCACGCGGACCCTGCGTGCTGGCCCGGGCCGTGCTGTCGCCGGTGGCGAGCTTGTGCGCCGTGGTGGCGGCATCCTCGAGCGGCCGCGCCAACCGGCGCGCTGACAGCTCGCCCGCTGCCACGCTTCCCGCGAGGAGGGTTGCCGTGACGATGCCGAGAATCGACCACCGGGTGACGAGGCCCTGGTGCAGCTGCTCGTCGGTCAAGTACGTGCGGACAGTCCACGTCCCGTTCTTCGCCAGGGTCTGCACCTGCGTGACCGCCCCGTCTGTGACGTCGTCCACGCTGGTCGGCACGACGTCACCGACCCGCCCGTCACCGTCGGCATCGAGGTCAGGGCCGGGAGTGCTCACATTCGGTAGACCTGAGGGTGGCCTCCCGATCACCAGTCCTGTCGGGCTCACCACCCACGTCGTGCCACCGTGTCGCTCGTCCCCGCGTGCGAGAAAGCGGGTCACATCGGCTTCGGTGGGCGACCCGGATCCCGTCGGGGCCACCGAGCTGATGTACCCCGCGACCGCCTCTGCCTGGAATCGCGCGCCGTCCAGCGCGGAGTTCTCCACGTCGCGGTAGACGAGGAACGCCAGCGGAATCGCAAAGGCGAGGATGACAGTCGCGGTGAGCCCTACGGTCAGGGTCAGGATGCGTCGCCGCACGGATCAGTCCTCGTCCGGGGGCGCCAGCTTGATGCCGACTCCGCGGACGCTGTGGAGGTAGCGGGGGTCGGCGGCCGTCTCGCCCAGCTTGCGACGGAGCCACGACAGGTGCACGTCCACGGTGCGGTCGCCGCCGCCCCACGGCTGCTGCCAGACCTCCGCAAGCAGCTCGTTCTTGGACACGACCTCGCCGACCCGCCGCGCCAACGCCAGGATGAGGTCGAACTCCTTGCGGGACAGGTCGATGCGGTCATTTCCGAGCCGGACCTCCCGGCTGCTCGGGTCGATGCGGAGCCGGCCGACCTGGACCGGCTCCTCGGCTCGCGCTTGTCCGGGAGCTGTCCGTCGCAACACAGCTCGGATCCTGGCCTCGATCTGGGTCGCCCGGAACGGCTTGACGACGTAGTCGTCCGCGCCGGCGTCGAGCAGCTTGACCATGCTGGCATCGTCGTCTCGGGCGGTGGCGACGATCACGGGTACGTCGCGTACGGCGCGGAGCATCGCCAGGACGTCGCGACCGTCGAGGTCGGGTAGTCCGAGGTCGAGGATCACGACGTCCGGGGAGTCGGCGAGCGCGGTCGATAGCCCTTCGGCCCCGGACTCTGTGGCGGTCACGACGTGACCGTTGGCGCGCAGGTCCCTGACCAGCGAACGTCGGATCGCTGGATCGTCCTCGATCAACACGATGCGCGACATAGGCGCAGGGTAGCCGTTGAGCCTGTGTTGCCTGTTCTCGTCGCCGGGACGCTCAGCCGGCGGCGCGATCGTCCAGGTGCACGATCTTGGCTGGGGCGGTGCCGCGCTTGGTGGTGTACTGGGCCTGGTCCGCGGCGGCGAACAGCTCGCTCGGGGTGATCGTGGAGTCGGCCGTGATCACGGCGGTGGCGATTCCGCAGGAGACGCCGGGCTGGACCCCGAGCTGCCAGGCACGCTGGCCGAGGCGTTTCACCACGATGGCCACAGCCGTCGGATCGTGGCCCACGACGAGCACGGTGAACTCGTCACCGCCGACGCGCGCGACCAGGCTCGCCGGTAGCCCGCTGAACTCGGCGAGCAGAGTGCGCGCGACGGACTGGATGAGCTGGTCGCCGGCGTGATGTCCGAGCTGGTCGTTGACGTCCTTGAGGCGGTTGATGTCTACCTGGACCACGCTGATGATCCGGCTCGTGCCGGCAGGGACCGTGAACGCCTGAGTGGCCCGTTCGTCAAGGGCTCGGCGGTTCCAGAGGCCCGTCAACGGGTCCTGGTAGGCCAGCTGTTCGAGCGACTGCTCACGCAGGGACCGTGAGATGGACCCGGACAGGATCGCGACCAGTGCCTCGACATAGGCGGCGTCGTCGTCGTCGAAGTCTGACGCTCCGACCGCTCGCGTGGCATAGAACTCACCCCACAGCTGGCTGTCCACGATGATCGGTGAGCCGAGCGAGGAGCCCTTGTTCAGCTGCCGAAGCAGATCGAGCTCTGCCGCTGGGGCGTCGTGGTCACCGAGCGAGGCGGTCCAGGTCTTCGAGTCCGCCAGAACGAGCTCCAGGTTCGGAAACGCGCCGACGTCATACGTCTCGTCCTCCGGCCAGCGCTCCTCGGTCGGGCCGAGGTCACCGACGTTGATGAGCGTCCGCACGGTCGTCGAGCCCTGTTCGAGCCGGCTGATCGACACCGTGCTGGCCACGAGGGCCACCCGTGCCTCGTCGGCGGCGATCTCGAGCAGCGTCAGGAGGGCCTCGGAGCGGCCGAGCGCACGCGCCATCGTGGCGAGACTGCGGATGCGGGCATCGTCGCGGGTGGGCATGACATTCCTGACAGAGTTGTGGAGCGATCGTTCCTCCAGCATGGAGCCTACCGTTCGTGCACTCTTGTCTACGCAGCGTAATTGGGCGCAACGCGGGGTAAAGACTGCCCGTTCGGTTGATGGCGACAGGGGTCCGACCAGCCGACTTGTCAGAATGACAGGAGGCTGTAGCCGGACCTGGTTCTGACAAGTCAGGGGGAAGCGGGAGTATGACGTGGCATCGGCATGATCTCGGCCGCTCCTGGTCCGCAGCGGCGACCGCGTGTCTGCTGGTCGGACTCGCCGGCTGTACAGGAGGGGGTGCAGCCCAGCCGTCCGGGACGGGTACGACCCCGACGGGAGGGTCGCCCGCCGGTTCGACGCACGTCGGGTTGACGGCCACCGTGGTCCAGCAGCGCGCGGACATCGGGACCCGCCGAATCGGGCTCGAGCTCACGACCGACGCGCGCACGACCGTTCACGTCGACCAGGTGCAGCTCGACACCCCGGCGTTCGAGAGCCGCCCCCCAACCGCCAAGGACACCGACTTCCCGCCCGGTCGGACCATCGACCTCACCGTCGACTACGGCGATCCTGTATGCCGACCGGACGTCTCACCGCGAGGCGCGACGGTGGTCGTCGGCTACACCGCCGCGAGTGGTTCGGGCGAGCTTCGCCTCCGGGTCGACCGGATCGGTATCGAGGAGCTGACACAGCTGCACGACGACGGCTGCGCCCATGCAGCATTGGTCGATGCAGCCTCGCTGACCTACCGGACGCCGTTCCGGCGTGAGGTGGTCGACGGGCAGCAGACCCTCGTAGGCGCCCTGGTCCTCACGCGGCCGCCGGATGGCGGGTCGGGAAGCCGCGTCGTGATCGACTCGATCCTCGGCAGTGTGCTGTTCGAGCTCGAGCCCATCGAACGACGACGCGACGTGCTGCGACTCGACCCCGACCACGCTGTCGCGTCCGTGCCTGTGCTCATCCGAGGCAACGACCGCTGCGAGCCGCATGCTCTCTCGTCGAGCCAGCAGACGTTCGTTTTCACCGCGATCGTACGGATCGGGCCGGGTCGGCCGTATACGGAGATCATCGAGCCGCCGAGATCTTTGCAGGTGCAGGCGATGGCCCTCCTCCACGACGTCTGCCACTGACCCTCCCCGAGTTGTCAGAAGTACGGGCGGTTATAGCCCGCCCCACTTCTGACAACTCAGGAGGTGAGGGCGGTGGCTTGCGCGAGGAGCGAGTCGCTCTCCGCCAACGCGGGCTTCATGCCACACCGGGTGAAGATGTCGCGGGCCGCCAGCAACGATGCCTTCGCGGCTTCGTTGTCGGCCAGGGCGAGCAGACAACGGCCTTGGCCGAGCAGCGCGAATCCCTGCTCCGGTATGACGCCGAACTCCTGCCACCGGGAGGCCGCGTCGGCGTAGGCGGCGACGGCCTGGTCGATGTCACCGCGTGCTTCGGCGAGCACGGCTTTGCTGGCCACCAGGGCGTGCTCAGCGCTCGTGTAACGCGGCGGGCATCCCTGGACGAGGCGTGCGCCGAGATCGGCCTTCCCGATGGCGACAGCGGCGCGGACCAGCGGTGTCAGATAGGTGGCGAGCTCGGAGGCGTCCTCGAGTCCCGGGATGGTTGCAAGCTCCTGCATGAGCTCTGCTGCCGCATCCTCCTTCCCCAGTGCCACCAGAATGATCGCGGCGCAGCCAAGGCCTGACGCGGCAAGGTCCGGTCGACCGGAGAGCCGAGCGCCTCGCGCCAGTCGGTCCGGCAGCTCCGGCAGGTCCGAAGCGTCCTGGGCCAGACCCAGGTAGGTCAGAACGAGGGCCTGAACGGCTCCGATCTCGATGAGGTCGAACTCGTCACCGGTCTCCTGGGCATGTGTGGCGACGTCGTCCGCGACCGTGAGCGTCTGTTGAAGGTCCGTTCCACTGAGCATCGCCGAGAGCGAACTGGTTCGGGTGACCATGGCTATCTCCTCCACGCCCCGCGCGGTGGAGAAGGCGATGCCTTCGTCGAAGACCGCCAGGGCTGCGCGTGCGCCCTCGAAGTGGCGCAACGCGACCCCGAGGTTGTTGTACAGCAGCGCTGCGGCTCTCCCCTGCCCCGCCTGGATCGCGAGGTCCAACGCTTCGCGGTAGTCGTCGAGGCCGCCGGCGTCACCGAGCACTGTCCGCGCTCCCGCCCGGCTCCCCAGTGCACGTGCGGGCCGCGGAAGCGACGCGATTTCAGCTGCCACCAGAGCCCGCTCCGCGAGTTCGATGCCCTCCTCGGGTCGGCCGTGGTATGCCGCATCACTCGCGACATCGGCGAGCACGTCGATGAGCTCGGGGCCAGGTGGCAGCCCCTCGAGCTCGGCAAGGGCCTGAGCCGACAGACCCACGAACCTCGGGTTGTTCATACGTTGCAGCACTCCGGACAGCACGCCGATCGCCCGTGCCCGGGCCAGCACCTCGCCGGTTTCGGCCAAGAGGCGGACAGCTTCTTCGAGCGCGGTGACGGCGTCAGTGAGCCGTCCTGCCTGACGAGCCGCGTCACCGAACCGGCTCAGCGTCCCGGCCCGATCGGGGTGCCCCGGCGGGGTGAGGACGAGGGCGCGCTCGAACGCATCGAGGGCAGCAGCAGTGTCCAGCCCGAGGGCCCGATCTCCGGCCAGGGTGAGGAAGTGGATCGCCGGTGTGTGCAGATCACCCAGATCTGTCTGGCCCGACGCTTCTGCAAGCTCGAGCGCTGCGCTGTAGTGGTGGGCCAGCACGTCGGCGTGGTCCTCGAGGCGTCCTGGCGAGGTCGACTCGATCCATGCTGCAGCTGCGACATGGCGGGATGCGCGCGATGCCCGGGGAATCTGCGCGTACGCGACGTCGCGGGCGAGTACGTGCCAGAACGCGTACTCCGCCTCGCCCTCCATCGTCGACCGACGGGCTGCGCGTACCATCTCTTTTCGGGTCAGTTCGTGCATCACGTCGACCACATCGGACTCGTCTAGTTCTCCCATGGCCGCCACTCCGCCGGCCCAGAAGACCTTGCCGATGACAGCGGCGTCGGCGAGCATTGTCTTTCGATCCGGCGTGAGTGTGTCGAGCCGGGCGGCGATGAGCGCCTGGACGGAGTCGGGGAACGGGATGTCCGCCCCGGCCACGAGTTCCCAACCCGTCCCGTTTCGCACCAGCAGGTTCCGGTCTTTGAGCAGTCGCACGAACTCCTCGGCGTACAAGGGGTTGCCGCCGGACCGCTCCAGGATCGGTGTCTGCAGCTCGGCAGGGATCACGCGGGTGTCGAGGAGGGAGCACACGAGGCGGGTCGTCTCGGGTGCCGAGAGGGGCGCCAGGTTGATGGGAGTGCTGTTGCGGAGTCCATGCGCGTACTCGGGATGGTGGTCGAACAGCTCTGGGCGGGCCGTGCCGACGATCAGGAGCGGCAAACCCTCGGCTCGGTCCGCGAGGTGTTCGAGGAAGTCGAGCATGGCGGGGTCGGCCCAGTGCAGGTCTTCGAACACCAGCACGGTGGGGTCCTCCTCGGCGATGTGCTCGAGGAACCGGCGCCACGCGGTGAACAGCTCCGTGCGTGCCGCGGACGAGGTGGCCTCGATGCCGAGAAGGGGCAGCAGACGCTGACGGAACCACTCGCGTTCATCACCTTGCGGAAGGAGTATGTCGAGCTTGGCCGCCGCCACGGCCGGCGGATCGGACTCGAGGATTCCGGTGTGGGCCTTGAGGATCTCCCCCAGCGCCCAGAAGGTCACGCCTTCTCCGTAGGGAAGGCATCGACCCTGTCGCCAGTTGACCAGCTCGGTGCGCTCCTCGACATGCCCGAACAGCTCGGCCACCAACCGGCTCTTGCCGACGCCGGGCTCCCCGACGATCGTGACGAGCTGGGGAGCCTGCTGCGCTATGGCCTTGTCGAAGATGCCTTTGAGGATCGCCAGGTCGATCTCCCGTCCGACGAAGGGCGTGTCATGGCGCCGCGTCACGTCCGTGCCGAACCTGGCCCGTGGCGTCTTCGCCCAGAAAACCCGCACGGGTTCGGCTTTGCCCTTCAGCGTGGCCGGCTCCAGCTCGTCATACTCAAAGACCTGCTCGGTCGCCTCGAACGTGCCCAACCCGACGGCGACTCCGAGCTCTGGTGCCACCGACTGCAGCCGAGAGGCGGTGTTGATCGCGTCGCCGGCAAGCATCGACTCACCTGCTCCCGGCCGGGCACCCAGGCGTACCAGC